>JAFAHI010000204.1 GCA_019237325.1 Verrucomicrobiota bacterium
TGCTGCATAACGCGTTCATGGACGTGGGCATCCCGTCCTTTACTCCGGAGATTGGCGCTGCGCGCGTGCTAGACCTCGAGATGATCTCGCTGTTCGTGGAAGGCACAATGAACGTCCTCAAGCATCATGGCATCGTTTCCGGGCCAATGGGGCGCACAGGCAAGGATGTGAGTGTCTTTGTCGGCAACAGTGCGTTCCCGATCCTCGCCACCGCGGGCGGCCTCGTCGAGCATCTGGTCAAGCTCAACGACAAGGTCGAAGCCGGACAGAAGGTGGCCGTTCAGCGCAATAGCTTCGGCGAAGTGGTTGCAGAATACGCAAGCGGCGTGGCCGGAGAAATAACGGGTCAGCGCAGCGATGCAATGTCCGAGCCCGGAAACCCCTTGGTGTTTATCCTTTTCAACAAGCCGACGCCAGCGGGCGTTGAAACCTATCCCGAGTAGGTCACCTGTGCGAGCGATGTTCTAGAATGAATGCGTATAGCATGAACACTTGGAGCCATCCTGGGGCGAACTTGACCGCATCCGTTTAAAGTAAAGTCGGGTGCGCCGCCGCGGTGTGATCGAAGGGTCGCGTTCTGTAGCGTTGCCGAGTTCGGTAAGGTCGATTGCGGATTGCCTGCGACAGCGAGCCAACGTCGAGTTCCCGCCGCCGGGGCAATGACTGGATCGGGCTCAATCACGACTTAAGAGCAGGCCGAAAGATCTGAAGTACGTTGGTGGTACGCCGAACTGCACCGGTTTCGCGCCGTGTTTCTCGCGGCTATGGTGCCGATGAGACCCAAATTGAGGCTTTATTTCAGGAAGCCATCAGAATCGCAAAGGAGCAGAAGTCGGTTTCGCTTCAAAAACGCGCCGAGGAAACCTACGCAGAGTACCGTCGCCAAAAAGCGAGTGTGTCAGGAGGACGTGGATTCCGACTGCCTCTTTGATGAACGCTTGTAGCGCGCTGTCTCTCGGTTTGGTTGGGGGAAGTCCAGCGTTATCAAACAAACGCTCGAGATGCAAATCGAGGACACTTCGGCTACAAGATATCCGCTAAAATGGGCGTGCTGAGACTGGCCAAAGACAGAGGCGCGCATCAATTGCAAGTACCGGAATTCTCTAACCTTTTTGGAAAAAAGTGCATGAAAAGTGCGTGATATCTGAATAGGCGATTTATAAGTTGCTTTAAACAAGGGTATTAGGTAATACGCTCTATGGCCGTTTAAGCCGTAGACGGTACTCTTACCGGAGGCGCGCCCGTGGCTTCGAACCTGATCTGGCGCAAACCAGACAAGCTAAAGGTGTCATTCGCATTGCGGGATTGCAGGTGCTTAGCTCAAGTCAGCTCGACAATTCGCCGCTTTTTTCTTTTTTCTTCCAAGAGGCACTCCTAAAAGATGGGCCCCGCATGAGAAAAAGCCGGAATGGCGCCGGCGGGATCTGACTACCTCTTTGCTAGCTCATCCGGCTCCCTACCTAACTAGCCCATAGCTAGCCCGCAAAACTCAACGCGTTACTGAAGGAGTAGACCATGCCCCAGATCTCGGAGAGAGCGTTGGAACGGGTGCCGCTGCGCGTGCATCGGTTGAATGGGTTTTGGATTCCATGCGCCCGAGACCCCAGCTGTTCTTTCTATCCCGATATGCTTCTCGTAAATGTCGAGTACAGCCTCCTGGAACTTGCCTTGCGCGTCCTGCAGTAGCGATTGGGCTTTGAGTGACGCCGGGATGTTCTCGTCGAGTTTGAGTTTCACTCGAGAGTCGGCAGCGGCAGCAGCTCTCTCGGTTTTGGCAAGGAGGGCTGCGACCTGGTCTTCATCCATGATCCGAAATGTTTTCACCGCTTCAAAAGCCTGGTTAAGAATTTCCGGTTTATCGATGCCGGTAATTACGACTGAGGTCGGAAGATCAAGGAAATAATGAAAGGTATTCGAGCGGCTCAACCGGCTTGCTTTTCAGAATAACACCGTTTCTTCCACCGAAGGTTTTCATACCGAGGATACCGACCCGTTCTTCTGCTAATCAAGCGGGACAATCTGAGCAAAGCTGCGGAAGTCGGCATCCATTAGGTTGAGTGGCATCTGCACGGTATCACGGCAGCGCAGGATATTAAGGTCGGCGAACTGCCCGACGCGACCGAAGCTGCACGCCGGGGAAGGCGATGAAATTTTAGTACGTCCAGAGTACGAGCCCGACAACGGTTTTGAATCCAGATGGTTTTCGAAGTAGCCTTTGAACATTTCACTCGCGAAGACCCCGAAAAGGCGCTCTTCCCTTGAATTCCCAGATCACCCTCTAGAACAGATGAAACAAAATACCTCAACTCGGCCACTCCCGGCCGTTACCGTTTGGGAGGCAAAGCCACAATCCCTATTCCCTCGAAAGAGGCACAGTAGCTTGCTGAGCCTCGCTCTTGTCGGGGTATCGATCGGATTTGCAACGCTCAACGCTCATGCAGCAGCTGCCACCGGCCAAGCGGGGAGCGTACTCGACGGACAGACCATCCGGATTCTTGCTATCGGAGACCCAGTATTTCAGGTAATGCAGAAAATCCATGACGACATGGAAAAAATGGCCGGCGGCAAGATCGAACTTGATGTCCGACCTTTTGACGTGCTGCACCAGCAGGTCCTGCTTAATGCCCAAAACCCAACGTCGAGCTATGACATCATCGCCATCGACCTTCCTCAGTTCGGGGAATACAAGTCGTTCCTCCTGGACCTCAATCCGCTGATTAAACAAACCGGGTTTGACACGACTGATTTCCATCAAGCGGCCTGGACAGGTGCCCAAGTCGGCGGCAAGCAACTGGGTATTCCTATCCAGCCGCACCCTGAGATACTGGCCTACCGCAAGGATCTGTTCGAGGAAGCAGGGCTGCAACCGCCTGTAACAACCGACGACGTGCTTGCCGCGGCAAAAAAGCTCCACAACTCCAAGCCCGGCTTGGCCGGCATTGCCTGGAACGCGGCCCGTGGCACACCCCTTGGTCAGACGTTTATCCAGGTCATGGGGTCCTTCGGCCAAGCACCGATCGACCTGCCCAGGACGGACCACGGGTTCTCGATCGACAATATCAAGCCGGAGAACATGAAGCCGATGATTGACACACCGGCCGGGCTTGCTACGGCCAAGTATCTCAAGGCACTCATGGATTACTCGCCACCAGGTATCCTGAACATGGCTTGGGATGAACGCGTGCGAGTGTTTGCTCAGGGTGGAGCCGCGATGACCTATATCTGGTCAGGCCGCTCAGCCATTTACGAGCTTGATCCTCAAGCGACAGCTCGAGGCAAGGTTGGCTACGTGGTTCATCCGCACGGGCCGAATGCCGCGCCCGTTTCGCCACTAGGAGGCTGGAACTTGGGTATCCCAAGCAACGTGGATAAGAGCCGCATCCCGCTCGCGTGGAAAGTCATCACTTGGCTGACCAGTCCAGAAATGATGAAGGAATACACTAAATACGGCGACTGCGTGAGTCCACGACACAGCGTAAGCCAAGATCCTGAGGTAGTGATGCACTGCCCCGTTGTTCCAGTAGTGGACGAGATGGCGAGCAAGGGAGAATTGGCAGACTGGCAGCGCCCGCCAGTTCCTGAACTCCAGCAGATTGTCGACGTGCTGGGTTCCGTGATGCACGAGATGCTCGCAGGAAAACGGACACCCGAGGACGCGGTTAAGGAGTCGCAGCAACAGATAGACCGAATCATGCGCAAGGCCGGCTATTATTAGGCACGGCCGCTTCCTGTCCTGCTTGTCATGGAGGCAAGCAGGACAGATTATTTTTCGCTGGGCGAACCAAAGCCTGATTCAATGAAATTAGCGGTCGAAAGGCGCCGTGCCACGTGGTTACTGATTGCGCCCGCGTTTGTCGTTTTGCTCGGGCTCAATCTGTTTCCGATCGTCTATGCCCTTTACATCAGCTGTCATTACTGGATGCTAGCCAGGCCTCAGCCTCCTCGCTTCGCTGGCCTGTCCAACTATCAAGAGCTTTTCTTCGATGCACGATTCCGAAACTCTGTACTGGTTTCCCTGAAATTCATCGTTCTGGCTGTCGGCATCGAAATGCTTCTCGGCTTCGGCCTGGCCTTTGTTTTCAACACCCGACTGCGGGGCATGGCGACTCTGCGCAAGCTCACACTTCTGCCTTCGCTCGTGATGCCACTGGTCGTCGGCCTGGTCTGGTTCTACATGTTCAACGAGAACTTTGGCATCGTAAACTGGTTCTGGGTCGTGCTGGGCGGAACGCGCGTGCCCTTCCTGACGCAGGGTGCCCTGGCGTTGCTGAGTATCGTCGCTACCGATGTCTGGCAATGGACGCCCTTTGTCATGCTGGTCTTTTTCGCCGCACTGCAAGCATTGCCGGAATACGTTTACGAAGCGGCGCGCATCGACGGGTTGAGCGGAAGCCAGATCTTTTTCCGTGTTACTCTTCCGTTGCTGCGTCCAGCGATCCTGATCGTTCTGATTATCCGAGCGGTTGACGCGCTGCGCTCGCTCGAGTTGGTGTTCATGATGACCAAGGGCGGTCCCGCTGGCGATACAGAGGTGCTGCCTTGGTACCTGTATACGACGGGCTTTATGTCTCCGGACCTTGGCTACGCTGCCGCGATGGCGGTGCTGATGCTCGCCCTCGTAACGATACTTAGCCAACTATTCGTCAGGCAGCTTGAATCCCGGGAGGTAACACGATGACCGTCGGCCTTGTCCGCAGCAAGGATTTGAAGGCTGGAGTTAGGCGTTCGGCTGCGGCTTGGCCGATAGGCACTCTACGCTATCTGGTTGCCGCCATCTTTACTGGCTTTTGCCTATTTCCGTTCTACGTGATTGTGACAACGGCACTCAAGACGGAGACCGCCATTTTCGCATGGCCGCCTGTTTGGAATTTTAAACCCACGCTTCAAAGCTTCTACAATGCGCTGTTTGTCTTCGGCGGCCGCAGTGCCATCTTCTATCTTATTAATAGCGTCATTATTAGCGCGGTCAGCACCTTCGTGGCAGTCGTCCTCGGTGCGATGGCGGCATATGGGTTTGCGCGTTTTTCCTTTGCGGGCAAACGCCACCTCGCGTTCTGGATTCTTTCCACCCGATTTGCGCCGCCGGTAGCGTTCATTGTTCCGATCTACCTCATGGTGCAGAAGGCTGGCATGCTCGACAGCCATATTGCCTTAATTCTCATCTACACGGCAATGAACCTGTCACTGGTAATCTGGATCCTTCGAGGTTTCTTTTCCGAAATTCCGATTGAGATCGAAGAGGCTGCCCTTGTTGACGGCTATAGTCGCCTGCAGATCTTCTGGCGCGTTGCACTGCCGCTGGTGCGGCCGGGGATTGTCAGCACTGCGATATTGTCTGCCATCTTCAGCTGGAATGAGTTCCTGTATGCAATGGTGCTGACGCAGAGCAAGGCGGCGACCTTGCCTGTTTATCTAGCCGGCTTCTCTAATTCGATGGGGCTGGCGTGGGGCGAGTATATGGCGGTTGGAACGATGGCGGTTTTGCCGATTCTAATCTTCACCTTTGCGCTGCAGAAGCACCTGGTGCGCGGTCTTACCTTCGGCGCTGTGAAGTAGTTATGGCACGGATCGAGTTCAAGGGTGTCAGCAAAACCTACCCGGACGGTACGCGCGCCATTGTGGATCTGGACCTTGTTGTGGAAGACGGGGAACTCCTATGCCTCTTAGGGCCCTCGGGTTGCGGCAAGTCTTCAACCATCCGTGTGCTGGCCGGCTTAGAGACTTTCTCCGACGGTATGATTCTGGCCGATAACAATCGCATCGATCATTTGCCACCCCAGGCCCGCGATTGCGCCATGATCTTCGAAAACTATGCACTCTATCCGCATCTGACAGCCTTCGAGAACATCGCTATGCCGTTGCGGGCGCGCCGCTTGCCCGCGTCGGAAATCAAAGCGCGGGTCACGAAGATAGCTGGGATATTGCGAATGGAGCACCTGATGGGACGCCGGCCAAGCCGGCTTTCAGGTGGCGAGAAGCAGCGCGTCGGCATAGGTCGGGCCCTTGTCCGCGAGCCCGCCATGTTCCTGATGGACGAGCCACTGGGCCATCTGGAGGCGTATCTTCGTGTCGAATTGCGCGCGGAGATCCGGAAATTACAGGAGCGCCTTGGTATCACGACTATCTACGTGACCCACGACCAGGAAGAAGCGGCGGCTATTGCCGACCGGATCGTGGTAATGAGCGCAGGACGCCTTCAACAGGTGGGATCTTTTCTGGATCTCTTCGATCGCCCGGTTAACCGCTTTGTGGCGGAGTTTGTTGGCGAGCCGCCGATGGTGTTCCTGCCAGTTGAACGCACGAATGCGGACTCGATTGCGGTCAAAGGTGTGCGGATTCCAATATCTGAACCGCTGCGGGCCGCGCTGCGTGCGACGCAAGATCGTGAGCTGATCCTTGGTATCCGTCCCAATGATTTCTCTCTCGGACCTCCAGTCCGTGATCATCTGAACGGCACAGTTACTTTGGTGCAACCGCAGGGCGACCATGCCATCGTCGCCGTCAGCACGCCGGCCGGGCCAGCAACTGCCATTGTTCCCTCTGACCGGCGGCCGGCGCCAGGCGCGACCGTTGGACTTACTTTCGCGGGCGAGAGACTACATCTATTCGATTCGGCCGCGCGAGCACTTAACAAGGGAGAGGGCGGTGGCTGAAGTCCAGCTCAGCGGTGTGCGCAAGCGGTTTGGGCTAGTCGAGGCGCTGCGGGGCATCGATCTGGCCATACCGGATAGTGCCTATGTGTGCCTGCTGGGACCGTCCGGGTGTGGCAAGACCACGCTGTTGCGCTGTGTCGCTGGCCTAGAGACGGTAGATGCGGGCCAGATCCGTATCGGTAGTCAGAATGTCGAAGCGCTCGAGCCTTTCGCCCGTAATGTCGGCTTGGCTTTCCAAAACTATGCGCTTTACCCGCACCTCGACGTTCGGGGAAATCTCTCTTTCCCGCTGCGTGCGCCCCGTCGTCGGACCGAATTTGGCGATGGCGAAATAGAACAACGTGTGAAGTCAATCGCAACTCTGCTTCAGATCGATGCGCTACTCGACAAGCCCATCGTAGCGCTGAGCGGGGGCCAGAAACAGCGGGTCGCACTGGGCAGGGCTCTCGTTCGGAATCCGACGGTACTGTTGCTTGATGAGCCGGTTACACACCTCGATGCCCGATTGCGGCACGAGATGCGCGTTGAGCTTAAACTGCTGCAACGCCGCGTTGGCACGACCACCATTCACGTCACTCATGATCAGCTCGAAGCCCAGGCGTTAGGCGACCTGATCGTCGTTATGCGCGACGGGCTCATCGAGCAGGTCGGCACTCCGGACGAACTTTGCACCCGGCCGGCAACTAGTTTCGTTGCCAGCTTTGTTGGCGATCCACCCATGAGCCTATTAACAGCCAGGCTCGGACAAGAAGCCGGCGTGCTATCGCTGCGAGTGGGGGCGGCCCAGCTAAGGCCCGGTGAACGCCTGGGCCGCTTACTCGACGGTTTGTGTGATCAAGACGTTGAAATTGCTGTGCCAGCCCACCACATAGCGTTGGGACATGCAGGCGATGAGCAGACCATCGCGGCGAGAGTTCAAGCCCATGAATGGGTCGGCCGCGAGCTTCAGATTGTGGTAGCACTTAACGGCTCGCCTGTGCCTGTGCGATTACGGACGCAGCAGCGTTTGGCCCTGCGGATTGGCGATGAAATTGCTATTCGGCTAAACTTAGGGAGCGCGCACGCATTCGACTCCAAGACTGGTCGGAGGCTGCAATCAAGTGCCGACTGATCGACAACGCGATCTTACGCGACGGACAAAATCGCACCCTGACCGGGTCGCCAACCTGTGCCCACGGTTGCAAAGCGAATCTCCCTCATTTCATAATCCCTCCTTCTAGTTACTAGAGGATTGGCCCAGTTCCGCCGGCACGTCGACCCAGGTAGCGCTCCTCACGGTCTAGTTCTAGTGATAATCAAGGATTTTTTGGACCGAAAGGCCGGTGAGCCTGGCGGCGTTTTTGGTGGTGAGGGTGATTTGCGTGGGCGCGTAGGGTGCTCTGGACGCTTTGCGCCATATAGTGAAATTGCTCTCTCATCTGGGCCAAGCAAAAATGTGCGCAGTTACCGCACATATTCTGGCCAATAGCTCGAGCAAAACCCGGAAACCAGATAACAATCAGATAACAGCTGCTATTCCTGAGGGTTCTAAATCGCTTGCTGAACGGCTCTGAGACTTGATGGCTGCCTCGCATGGATTCGAACCATGACAAAGTGATGCAGAGTCACCTAGCCTAGCTAGTGCACAACGGTTGCGCTATCGTCGCGACGTTCTCCGGTTTTCAGGGTAGTTTCGCTTCCAGTTTGTCCCACCGGTCCGTCGTCCTCACAACTCATACACGTGAAACAGCTTAATTTCGTGTTGGGGACGTGAGGGTTCTCGAGAAAAGTGCGGTAAAACTGCGTGATTTCTAAATAGCATGTCCATAAGTTACTAGAGATAAAGCTATTACGAAATGCGCTCTACGGCCGTTTAAGCCGTAGACGGTGCTCTTCCGCCAGAGGCCGTCGGTTGGCTCGAACCGCATCAGGCACAAGCCAGTCGGCTTGCCGAACGCCATCCGAGCGCTCCCGTTCTCAAGTTGAAACATGGTCAATCGACAAAACCCCAGTGACCACGCACTGGGGTTTTGCTTTCACCACCCACAAACAATCCCAACGGACTGGAACCAACTCACGTAAGGCCTAAGTTGTGTCCGGGCGAACGGCCACCAGCGGACGAACCAACGAAACGAATCGAGATCCGCTAAACCCTTCATGCAGTTTGACGCGGAAGGATGCACCCCAGGCAGCAATTCAACGAGCCGACTCAACGAGTCCTCATCGACGCGTACGGCGACGTAATGCGAGCGAATCAACTCAGTCACCTTCGGATCCAGGTAGGTGATCTCCTCCATGACATGGCACAAGTGACACCACACAGCACCGAGATTGAGTAAGAGAAAACGCCCCTCTTTCTTCGCCTGTGCGAAGGTCGTGTAAGACCACGGTTGCCAATCGATTTTGTCTTGATTTTGCTGGCCAAACGCGACGTTCAAAGAGAACAACAGAAGCCAACTGACGGTGCACAAGCACATGACTACAGAATCATCATTCACATTGCTTCATAATGAGCGGCAAAA
>JAFAHI010000442.1 GCA_019237325.1 Verrucomicrobiota bacterium
AACTTTTCGTTACCATTTCATTTTCCCGGATCGCGATTTCGAAATCCCGATCGTGGCGGTGTCTCCCGACGGAAAAGAGACGCGCTCGGCCGTGTTATTCTTCCGAAGAGAAACGACTCGGCAAGGCGATGTCGGCCACACGGCTCAGCCGCCATATCTGGCGGAACCGATGGGCGCTACTAATCAGTGAGACGTGATTACTGAGACGTGAGAGGTAGCTCGTGGAGCGCTGCCTCGCTTGCGAGGCCGATTCGGTCGGAAACCTTGGAGGGGAGCCGCTTTTGCGCTCCGCTAGGCCACCTCACCAATTTTCGTCCCGACCTGTAGTGTCGCCGAAAAATGGGTTAAACAAGCGGCTCCCGGGAATCACCCAGCGCGATGCTTTGATCCAGCGCGTTTGTTCCGGGGATTCTTGAGGCGCGATCGGCACAATGGCAAATCGCTTGGCCGTTCCCGGGAGCCGCCTGCTGATTCGGTCTGCGGCCATATTGAGCAATAGACCTAATTTCGCTTGGTGGTCTGGGCGAGCTCAAAAGCGGCTCCCCTCCAGGGGTTCCGACCGAATCGGCCTCGCAAGCGAGGCAGCGCTCCACAGCGACACCATCTCCCCTTACCTCACTATTGTTCCCAGAGGCGACTTTTAGTACACTCCGGAACACATGGGGTTTCCTAAAAAGGATCGTTTGCTAGAGCGGTTCATTCAGTATCAAGAAGTCGAACGCTCAGCATCGCCTCGGACTATCATCGCTTATCGGCACGCTCTTCTGCGTTTTAAACAATTCCGCGATGTTAGCTGGGATACTGCGACCGCAGCTGATTTTCGGTTGTTCCTGCTCGAGTGCATGAAATCCGGGATGGCGCGCAGCTACGTCCGGTTAACATTCGCTGCGCTCCGGAGCTTTTATCGTTTCCTGACGGAACGAGCGGGATTCGGCGAAAATCCGTTAAAGGAAGTGCAGTTGCCCAAGCTGGAGAAAAAGTTGCCGGTTGTCCTTTCGCTCAATCAGGTGGACGAACTCTTGAGCCAACCAGGACGAACCGAGAGAAAAAATCAGGCTCCCGTTTGGGCAGCGGCACGGGATGCTGCAATCCTAGAGCTGTTCTATAGCAGTGGACTGCGGTTAAGCGAACTGGTGTCTCTCAATGTCGGTGACGTGGATATTTACACGGAATCGGTTCGCGTCATCGGTAAAGGGAGAAAGGAACGGGTTGTACCCGTAGGTGCACCGGCGTTAGAAGCGATTCAGAAATACCGTTCTCAGGCAACCGTCCATACCGGCCCTCTTTTTATTAGCAAACTCAGGAAACGGATTACGGCTCGCTCCGTGTGGATGATTCTGAAGAAACATCTGGGTGAGACATCGATCCAGTTGCCCGCGACTCCGCACAAGCTCAGACATAGCTTTGCCACTCATCTGTTAGAAAACGGCGCCGATCTTCGCAGTGTTCAAACCTTGCTTGGCCACGAGAGCCTTTCGACGACGCAGATTTATACGCATGTGACGGTTGAGCGGCTGAAAAAGGCGTACGATGAGGCCCACCCGCGCGCGTAAAGACAAAGACTCAACCGCGAAGGGACGCGAACAGAACCGCGAATGGACACGAATAAAGGATTTAACCGGAGACAGGGCACCGGACGCTGAAAGCCTGAATTGACAACAATGCTTCGCGTCAATTCGTGTCTATTCGCGGTTAATTTTAAGCTGCTCTGGGAGTTCTTGGCTCCGTTAGGAGCCAGATCTTTATAGTTCGCCGCGAACAAAAATAGGATCAGCTCCGTTAGGAGCGGCATCTAGTTGAAAATACAAAGCGATGAAATGGATCTAACCGATTTCGCTCCTACGGAGCTAGCTCATCTTTTTGGGACCATTGCTATAAATATTCAGCTCCTACCGAGCCAAGCACCTTAATCAGGACCGCCCTCTCCAGCTAGTGTCCGCAAAACAAGTTGGCGCTTGTGCGCGTTCATCCCTACCTTCACTCCGCTTGCACTCCGGCGCGTCCGGTGTCACGTAGAGGTCTCGTTTTACTCATGTCCTCTCAAACTATCCCGACTAGAAGTGAAATTGCGGAAGCCGATACTTGGGACCTAACGAAGCTGTGTCAAACTGAACAAGATTATCAGCGAGATCTCGAGAAGCTGAAAAAGGAATATCCTCAGTACGCTTCATACAAGGGCAAGGTCGGCCAATCGGCCCAGAATTTATTGGGCGTCCTCGAATTCGATAAATCTGTTGATCTATTGGCTGAGAGACTCGGGCACTATGTGTCTTTGAAAGCGTCCGAGGATAGCTCGGATCGTGAGAATCTTGCGCGGAAGGCGGAGTTCTCGAACTTGGGGACGAAGATCAGAGAACTAGCCTCATTCATTACACCGGAAATTCAGGCTCTCTCGGATGAACGTTTCGGGATTCTGACAGCCGATCCGCTGCTTAAAGATTGGCGAAATTCACTCGAACGCCTTAGGCGTTATCGCCCGCATACGCTTTTGGAAGGAGAAGAAAAAATCCTGGCCGCGGGCGCTTCGGCGGTTCGAGGACATCGAGAGACGTTCTCTCAGCTCACTAACGTCGACATGATCTTCGGCGTCGTCCCGGATGACAAAGGTCAAGAGGTTGCGCTCTCGCAAAGCAGCTATATCTCCCTTTTGCATAATCGAGACCGGAAAGTCCGGCGACGTGCATTCGATCAATTTTACCGGGAATTCTCAGATCACCGTTACACGCTGGCTTCTTCCTTATCCGCCTCAGTGCGAGCCGATGTTTTTTATGCCCGAGTCCGCAATTACCCGAGTGCGTTGGAATCCGCTCTCTTCGGAGATCAAATTCCGGTGACGGTATACGATAATCTGATCGCAACGGTCAGAAACAATCTATCGGCGCTGCACGACTACTATGACCTGAGAAAAGAGCTTCTGGGCCAGGAGGATATTCATCAGTATGACACCTTCGTTCCGCTGTTTCCGGAGGTGGCCAAAACGGTCGGCTTCGATGAAGCCATCGACCTGGTGACGGCCTCATTAGAACCTTTGGGAGACGAATACGTCGCTACCCTTCGAGGCGGCCTGAAATCGCGTTGGGTGGATCGGTATGAAACGAAGGGTAAACGCAGCGGCGCCTTCTCCTCTTCAAGCTACAAGAACCCGCCCTTCATCTTGATGAATTATCGAGCGGATGTTCTGTCGGATGTCTTTACCCTGGCTCACGAAGCTGGCCATTCGATGCATACCTGGTTCGCCCAAGAAAACCAACAATTTCAGGACTACGGCTATCCTATTTTCCTGGCCGAGGTCGCCTCTACTTTTAATGAGGAGCTTTTGACTCACCACCTATTGCAGCATGCGGATGACGACCGGTTGCGCGCTTTTCTAATCGATCGCCAGATCGAAGACATTCGGTCCGTCTTGTTCAGACAGACAATGTTTGCAGAATTCGAAAAACAAATTCACGCGATCGAAGAGGGAGGCGGACCACTGACCTTGGATGTTTTCAAAGAGCGGTACCGCGAGTTACTCGAGGCCTACTTTGGACCGCGGTTTACACTGGATGAAGCACTCGATCTCGAATGTCTGAGGATCCCGCATTTTTACTCCGCTTTTTACGTCTACAAATACGCGACCGGTATCTCTGCGGCGGTGGCTTTGGCGCAGCGAGTTCTCCACCAAGGAGCACCTGCGGTTCAGGATTATCTCGGATTTCTCAAGTCGGGCGGTTCGCGATATCCGATTGAGACCCTGCAATCAGCCGGGGTGGATATGCTGACGCCCAGTCCGATTCAAGAGACGATTGAGCTGTTTAAGCGGCGGCTGCAGGAACTGCGGGCGTTGGTGAAGAAGGGGTGAGCAAGGGCCTTCCCCTTCGCGCAAAGCCGGGAGGGCGCGGTGCCTGTCCGACGTAGCCTTTAGCCGCAGCAGGCACCCCACACTGCAGGTGGCGAAGCGGATCCCCGCGCACCGGGAAGGCGTCTCGGAATACAAAAAAGCATTTTCGTCTGCGGTTGTATACCAGGTGGGCTTCGGCAACAATCCCGCGGCCGCGGGACGAGAATCCAACGTCGCCAAACCGTGGGCGAAAGGCGGCCCTACGAACAGAAGGCTATGTCGGACTGGCTGCGATCCGTCCCCCTCCCCCTCAAAAAAAGGCCCATACTTTCTATAATTTTCATGGAGTCGAGTTGAAATTGGGACTTTTGTCCTTATCTTCCGAGATGGTCCGGGCGGCCCGGATGGATAAAGGCTCCATCAGCCTCCCGGTTCTGACGCAGTATCCAACAAAAATAGGGCAGACATATGGAAAAGTATGGAAAAGCGGCGGAAGAGAACGTCAATACACTCGTAGCGGACGGACCGAACGTATCAAAACTATCGAGCTTGAATGCCAGTGAGCTTTTTAGGCTCGCGGGAGAACTCGGCTTAGCGATTGAGCCTGTGCCGAGTTCTTCCCCCGACGACCTTCGACTTAAGCGGTACATTGAATAACTGGCCCTGAGGAAAACGGGGCAGAATAGCCGGAAAAAGCGCAAAGGACACGCGATGAGATTTAGCAGCGAAGCTGCGCCTCACCAT
>JAFAHI010000391.1 GCA_019237325.1 Verrucomicrobiota bacterium
CGTGCGCGGCTAACAACTCGCGTGCGTAATTTGCAGCGAGATCGGCCAGCAGATTCTCAAGCTTTTCGTCAGCCCAATTTAGCGCCCTAGTAATTTTTGTTAGCATAACGTTTAGTCGGTTTTGGTTGCCGGAACAGAATCGTCGGAACGGTTGTTGGTTTCTAGATGGCGTAAGACCTAAAATTGGCTGCCTCCCGCGAGAGAATCATTGTCTTAAGCCGGAGGGAGGAGATTCTCTGTCTTTTGAGGGAGGAATGGAGAGAAGAGCCTCGCGCGGAGGACGCAAAGGGGCGCAAGGATTGGCAGGAGTTCAAGGAGTTCAAGGAGTTCAAGGAGTTGAAGGAGTTCAAGGGAGGGGCGCCAGGAGTCAGGAACTGGGATCCAGGATGCATGCGGGCGAATTCGAATACCGGCGCATTCAGCATCCCTTAGGGTTTCACCCTTTAGATTATCTTAAGTCGCGCTTCGCGGCTGAATCCTATGGGGCTCGATTCGGCTCCAACGCCTTCTGAAGCGAAGGGATATCTAACGTATCTGAATAGACCACAATCACTCGATGAGGGTCATCCGCTTCGAAATAGATGGGGATTCGAATCCGCCACATCTTTTCTCCGTTAAGCTGTAAATACTTCTGTAGATCTGTTAGCAAATGGCCGGTGAGAACGGCCGGCTTCGCAATTTTCAAGTCCAGGGTTCGATCACCCGAGAAATCGCCCCAAAAAAAGAACTCATCGGGAAAGTTTTCATAACTATTACGAAAGTGTTCCTGAATCGCCGCCAGATAGCTCACCCACTCTTCACCGTCAACGTCAGGATCGCTGGCGTGAGCCTTCCAGAGTCTATCCCAGCATTCGAATTCGGTTTCCCCGATTGTATATCCACATTGGATGAACAAATTGGCGTGAATCTCCGGCGAACGAGTTCCGCGACTTGCTGCGGAGTGGCGTATGGAAGTCGAGCGATAATCCATGATGCGTCTTCGCTCTGGCGTCTAGATGAGCGTTTTGTAAATGATAGCCCGGCGCATCATCGGCTGAAGGTGTAGAAGAGCAGTGCTCCGCTTAATGCGACAGCGGCTAGCAAATAGAATACGGCGAAAACACCAGCTAGTCCCTCGAACAGCCCTGTCGCGAGCCTGGGCAATGGCTTAAGCAGAGGAAAGATTTTTGCCCCTTTTACATTCTGTTTATAGTCGTTTTGTATGGCGACGATCACCGGCGCTGCATCGTCAGCGAACAGGCTGCCAGCCGAAGTAGTGTTTAAATTTGGCATCATATAAGAAATTGGTTGGTTCTTAGTCCGGGCTACGCCAAGGAGAAGACGGCCGCGCGAATGTAACCGAGGCCCTCCCAACAGACGATGGCAACACCGACGAGTGCGGCTAACAGAAAACATACAAGCGCGATCTCAGTGATCCAGGCTTTGGTCCGCTTCCAGTCGAAACACTCTGGCCAATCGACTTCCATCTCGCTAGCAGCGTCAGTCATCGCTTGGTACAGATGATAATCTGCAGTTTCGTCCACCGGATTCAGCAGGTGGCCGGCTTCTGACGGTGTAACGCGGTGGGCCGGAATTCCGCCTGCTCCGAGGTTGCTTGGTTCCTGCTGGCTCGAGGAGGTTGATAGCTGCCCGGCAGCCTGGGTCGTCCGCTCGTGCACCGAGCCGATAGATGGCAGATTGCGACCCTCACTGAAAAATAATGGGTTTATCATGGTGTAAGTAGTTGGTTGATAACTGGGACTAGCCGTTCTGGTTGTAGAGCGCGCCTTAGCGCAAAAGGGCCTCCATCAGTAGTATCAAACCGACGAAAAGCAGTAGGCCTAGCGTGGATTTGGTAAGTCGGGCCTTGACTCGATGCCTCGGTGCGAGCTTGGGCCAATGGAAGTTCATTTTCTCGGTGATTGCTTCAAAGGCCTCATCCAAGTCCGTAACTTCTGGAGATTGACTTTCTGCCCCTGCTGCAGAATTTTCGAGATTCGTGTTAGTACCGCCCTGTGGTGTTCCCTGGGTAAAAAAAGGGTGTGTTGGAGTTCGGACGGTGACAGGGGCTGGTTCTGCCTGAGTTCGCCGCCGCATCCATGAGCTCATGTGCTCTCGCAATTGTGCGTAGTAAGTTAAGGTTAACACGGGTTCCATAATTGGTTGTTAGTTTTTGCTATTGGAAGATGATCACCTGCTCGCTGAGCGAGTGCCAGACTGCATAAGGCAGAAGATTAAGTGTCCCAAACGTAAGCCGTGCCGTCTGACCGGAGAGGGGTAGGCATCTAGTTCTTTAGAGCTAAATGTTAAGCCCAAATCCCGAAGGAGAAGTGACCCACAGATTACGCAGATTACTTTCTGTTCAAACTGGAGCACAACTTCAACCCGGCCGTCAGGGAGCTACTAGCTTTAGCCCCGGTAGGCCTACCTTAACGCAAAGCCGGAAATAGCAAGCAGGACCGCTGCTGCTAACACAAGCAACGACAGTGCGTCTGTTAGGGGATCAGGCAAGTGTACGCGCCGGCTGCTACGACTCGGGCCTCGAAGAGTGGTCTGATTCAGGTCGAAAGTTTCGTCCTTTATTCTTGCCTCCTGGAAGAGGGTTTGTCGGGCGGCGAAGAAATCGATGATTTTCCCGGGCTG
>JAFAHI010000014.1 GCA_019237325.1 Verrucomicrobiota bacterium
GATCCGCTATGTCCGCTATTCGAAAAATGTACGCATCGTTTTGATTCGTAACGCCATTTTTTCCTTCTTCATAGCAGTCATTCCAGCATTGCTGCCGGTGGTCGGTTTAAAAAAACTGCATCTTAGCCCCTCAAATCTCGGGCTGCTATTTACCAGTATGGGCATCGGCTCAGTGATCGCAGCCACTATCATTCAGCCTTGGGCGCGAGCGCGTTTTTCACCGAATGCCTTGACTCGATGGGCGGCACTGCTGGGATCAATCGTTTCGGTTCTTATGGCATTCATCCGGGAAGAGCCGCTATTTCTCTTGGTGGCTGCTCTGGCGGGAATCGGGTGGACCGTGTCCGCAGCTGAACTTTGGGTAGCGGCTCAGCGCGCGATGCCCGGGTGGGCGAGGGGACGCATGAATGCGAGCGTCATCATGGTTTCGCAGGGCGCCATGGCTCTGGGCGGGATCCTTTGGGGCGTCATCGCAGCGACGGCGGGAGTACAATCCTCGCTGCTAATACAGGCTATTGCGATATTGGCTGTGCTGGCTTTAACCGGTTTCTTCGGTAATCCCTGGTCCATCGATTTCAGTATGACCGCCGATCTCAATGCTGTGCCGGCGACAGTAATGAACGTTGGTTACAAAATGTTATATCGACCCCAACCGAAAGATGGGCCGGTCTTGGTGACGCAAGAGTTCGAGCTTGATCGTGCCGGCGGCGCCAAGTTTGTCGAATTAATGCGGGAAGTCCGGTTGGTTTACTTGCGAAACGGGGCCTACAGTTGGCAGCTGTTCGAGGACCCGACTCGGCACAACACCTTTCGAATGGAAGTAATGGTTCCCTCCTGGACGCAATATCTATTGCAACAAGACCGGATGACGAAGACGGACCGAGAGGTTATTGAGCAGGCTGAATCATTGCACGTCGGTCCAAAGGCGCCGGAAGTCCGGATGTATCTTGGTGTTAATAAGGAACTCCTATCCTACAAGCAGAAAGAGCGAGCGACGTTTGCCGAGGGAGAGGGAACGAGCGAGAGCACTAGCCGGAAAATAGCCGATAGCCAATAGGAGTAGCCGCGAAAAGCGGGCTTCGCCAGAAGGCATTGACATCACTGCATCACGACATCAAGATGCAATGATGCGCACAACTTTGTCCATCGATCAAGATCTGTATGACATTGCTTTAGCAATAGCCCGAGATCGACGACAGTCATTAAGCGCTGTAATCAATGAGTTGCTTCGTAACGGTTTGACTGCGACCGGCGAAGAACGTGTAAGCATTTCAAAGCGAGGCTTTCCTTCCTTCAGAACTCGGCGACGTGTCACTCTGGACGATGTTCGTAGCCTGGAGGATGAAACGTGACCTGGCTGCTTGATGCTAACGTGTTGATCGCGCTTTGTACGCCCGACCATGTTGACCACACCAGGGCGTCGAACTGGTATCACTCCGAAAAGAAACGAAGATTCGCTACCTGTCCGATTACGCAGGGAGCGTTAATCCGGTTTCAACTTCGCTTTGGCCGTGGCATTAGAGCCGGTCAGGCTTGGAGATTAGTGACAGCGGTTTGTGCATTCCCGGGCCACGAATTCTGGCCAGACGACCTAAATTTCGAAGATGTTTCGAGCAGGGGAATTCTGGGACATCGACAGGTCACCGACGCCTATCTGGTTGCCTTGGCAGCGAAGCATAATGGACGCGTTGCCACCATGGACGAGGGCCTTTTCGCTCTGCACGCCGCTCAATCGATGCTAATTCCGCGGTGAAAGTTTTGAGGCTATGGGCGGTCGTTTTTGCGCGATGATGTAAAGGTGCCGTTCGGGGTATTGATCATATTCAAGATGGCGGCACACGCAGCCGAAACGGCCTAACAGTTCCAGCGTATTAGGAATACCTAGGACGCTTACCATACCTCGATACCCATTGACGAATCGGGTTTCTCGTGCGGACCGTCTAACCCGCCAGTCGTGAAGATAAAGACTCCCTGATCAGCAAGGCCGTCACAAATCTTCTGCAGAACGGGTTCTTGGAGATGCAAGGGCAAATGCCAGG
>JAFAHI010000302.1 GCA_019237325.1 Verrucomicrobiota bacterium
ATTGCCACTCGTTTTTTTCCGGAGACGGCGTGAGTAGTCCCGAGCAACTCATTGAGGCCGCTCGCGCTAAGGGCCTCAGTGGATTTGCGATTACAGACCATAACACCTGCGACGCAGTGAAGTACCTGACCGACCGGGGGCTGATGCGTCCGGACGGTTTGCCGGTAAACGATTTTCTGATCATCCCTGGGGTCGAAGTGACTACCGCCGAGGGTCATTTGCTTTGCATCGGGGCTGTCCTCCCCGATTTGAAGGGGCGTCCGGCTATAGAAGTTTGCCATTTGATTCACGAGGCAGGAGGCAAAGCCATCCCACCTCACCCCTATGACCTATTTCGGGCCGGAATTCGGGAAAACGTCCTTAACACTCTCCCGATCGATGCGATCGAGGTTTTCAACGCTGCCACTACTTTAAAACGGTACAATCGCATGGCGTATGATTATGCGGTCCGGCGCAGGCTAGCCATGACCGCCGCGAGTGATGCTCATCATTTCGCCGCCATCGGCACTGCGTTTACCACCTTCCGCACCGATAATTTCTCAGTAGCCGGTGTTTTGGAACAAATCGGCAAAGAGAATGATCTGAGCCAGAACTACCTCTCGATCCGGGACAGTTTCCGGAAAACCTGGAATAACTGGCTGCGGCTACGGAAGAGACGATCGGTGGAGGAGCTGCTCAAGGAAACGGGCGAGAACGAGCGGAAACAAGCGGGGATGCCGTGAAGGGGACTCACTCACAGTGGACGAAGTAGACGTAGTGGACTGAGTGGGCGCAGTCGACATGTCCACTGAGTCCACTCTGTCCACCCCGTCCACGTTCTTACACCAATCGAACCGCGCGGGTTTTATCCAGTTTAAGGACTTCGCCCGCCTGGAATGTCGGACATTCTTTGGGGTTGGTCAGTTTTTCGCCGCGCCATTGGACACTGCCTTGTTCGATAAGGCGGCGGATATCGCTTCGGGAACGATTTAGTTTAAACGCGACCGCATAGGCGGTGACGATTGCCGAAATCAGATCATTGCCGAAAGCACTCACCGGCACTTCGGGTAGGTTAGCCGACTCCAGGTCTCGTTTGCCGAATCGGCGTTCGAATTCCTCCAAGGCCGTTTTCGCAGCAGCAGCGTCGTGGTAGCGGGTCACGATGCGAGACGCCAGAGCTTTCTTGGCTTCCATCGGATGACCGCCAGGGGCGGGTTCGTTGAATAGCACCTGATAATAGCGACCCATTAATTCATCCGAGATGCTCATGACCTTGCCGAACATCGCTTCCGGCGATTCGGTGAGCCCGATATAGTTCCCCAGGCTCTTGCTCATCTTTTGGACTCCATCGAGCCCTTCAAGTATCGGCAATAAACAGGCCACCTGCTGGGGTTGCCCGTGCTCTTTCTGCAAGGATCGGCCAACCATGATATTGAACAATTGTTCAGTTGCACCCAGTTCAACATCTGCCCGAATCATCACTGAGTCCCAGCCTTGAAGGACCGGGTACTGCAGCTCGTGCAGAAAAACCGCAGTGCCTTCATCGATCCGGCGTCGGAAATCATCCCGTTGCAGCATTTGTTGCAGCGTCACCCGGCTATTAAGGCGAATCACATCGAGATACGTCATCTTGCCGAGCCAGTCCGCATTCCAGACGATCTCGGTCCGATCCGGATCCAGGATTTTGAAGGCCTGGCTCCGATAAGTCTCGGCGTTGGCGGCGACTTCCTCAGGACTCAGCACCGGCCGGGTTGTCGATCGCCCGCTAGGATCCCCTACCATGCTAGTAAAATTGCCGATTATAAGAACCCCCAGATGGCCGAAGTCTTGGAACTGGCGCATCTTCGCCAGCGCCACCGAGTGGCCCAAATGCAGATCGGGAGCAGTCGGATCTACTCCGAGTTTCACCCTCAGCGCCCGATTTTCGCCCAATTTCAGGAGCAACTCCTGTTCACTAATCAGTTGCGTGCCCCCTTGTTTAATCTGTTCGATGACGGCGGTAGGGTTCACGGTTCGCAGTTCTCGGTTCACAGTTTCGCAGTTCGCAGTTCTAATCCGAATCCCCCAATAGACCGGAAAGCGCCAACTGTGAACTGGGAAATTTCCAGTAACGGTGAACGGCGAACCGCGAACTGCGAACCGTTCGTTGACATCTGGCCCTCGCTGACTATTCTACCCGACTCGCGACGATCCAGGATCCGCTTTTATGAAAAGAACTTATCAACCTTCCAAGCGCACCCGGAAGCGTCAGCATGGTTTTCGGGCTCGGATGAAAACAAAGGGCGGCCGTGCGACGCTGGCCCGGCGGCGTCAACAAGGCCGGAAACGCTTGCTTCCAGTCGGCACTGACAATCATTACGCTCGGCACACCCAGGCTTGAGATAACTCCGCCTACGGCGGGACAAGTTATGCCGGATGAGAAGCGGGAACGTTATCGGTTTTCCCGAGCTTCTCGACTCTCGCGCACAACGGAGTTTAAGCTGGTTAAACAGGCCGGAAAGTCCTGGCCCGGCCGCCACTTGGTGCTCGGCGTTCTAGCCCAACCCGAGGCGAGCCGCGCCCGAGTAGGGATCGTTACCACACGGAAGGTTGGAATGGCAGTGGTCCGCAACCGAATACGAAGACGGATTAGAGAGGTTTTTAGATTGCATCAATTTGACCTAATATCCGGTGTCTGGCTGGTGACGATTGCGCGTCCATCAGCGGCCACTGCAAGCTTCCGGGACCTGGAGCGAGATTGGTTGCGGTTAGCGGAACGCGCTTCTATTTTAGCGCGGTCTTAGCATGACCACCCGGTCATTGGACTCGCTGGAGGAAGTCGCTCATGGTGCCCGTATTAAGGTTCTTATTGAAGATCTACAAACTTACGCTTTCTCCTATTCTGGCTGCGCTAACCGGTGGCCCCGGCTCCGGCTGCAGGTTCGTACCTACCTGCTCGGAATATTTTGTCCAAGCCGTCGAAACGCACGGTTTCTTGATCGGCTTCTGGCTCGGAACCAAGCGCATCCTGCGTTGTCACCCATGGGGAGGATCTGGTTACGATCCTGTCCCCGCCCGACACTCAAAACCTTCTAATTAATAGCATGCCCCGCGATCGCCTTACCTGGATTGTGGTTTTCTTAGCCGGTATCGGCTTAATCCTGACAATTTACTGGCAACAACAAGAAGCGGCTAGAATTCGAGCCCAGAATTACGCCAATCAGCCGGTTAAGCCGCCCGAAGCTTCGGCCACGCCAAGCACGACCCCGTTGGGCGTAACGGCGCAGCCGTCCCCAACTCCGGCTCAACCCGAGGTCCCGGAACAGAGCGCCAGCTTGAAGAGCGACGTCGCCAAATTGGATTTCTCCAATCTGCGAGGCGGTTTGACCCAGGTAGAACTACTGAAATACAAGGGTGAGGACGACCACCCGGTGATCCTGAGTAGCGATCGCGCTCCGGCGATCGGCGCGATCACCAGAAACCCAAGCGATTGGCGGGACTCTGGATACGCGCTGTCAGACGATCAAACGAACAATTCGGTCACCCTGACCAAGGATTTGGGCAACAATATCCAGGTATCGAAGACCTATACTGTCGGGAAATCAGCCGGTGTCCAGGATCCGTTTCAGCTCAAATTGGCCATTGAATTCAAGAACACCGGCGGTGCCGCTGTGGACGTGCCCGGCTTCTTTGTCAATACGGGTGCAGCTCAGCCGATCCACGCCCTCGATCGCTCAACCTATACCACGTTCGGCTGGGACCGTGACGGTAAATACCAAAGCGTCAACGTCGACTGGTTTGGTCCTTCTAGCTTTCTTTTCTTTTTCCAAACTTCTGCAGGCCACGACATTTATTCCGCGACCGGCGACCAGATTTCCTGGGCCGCAGTAGCGGACCAATACTTCGCCACCATCCTGCAAACGAAGGACAAAAGCGCCGGCCAGGTCTGGGCAAAACGTGATCCGATCTCCAACGATCCCAACCAAAGAATGGCCTGGAGCATCCAAGGTGCACTCGGATTTCCCGCATTCAATCTTCAGCCCGGCGAAACCAAGACTAAGGAATTTGTCGTTTATGCAGGGCCCAAGGAATACGACCGCCTGTCAAAGCTAGACGATGACTTCAATGCGGTATTGCCATTTGGGCCGCCATTCGGGTTTCTCAGTAAGTGGCTCCTGATCATGATGAACACGATTCACGCCTTCGTAGGTAGCTACGGGCTGTCGATCATTCTCATGACGATAATTATCCGGGGCCTGGTTTGGCCGATCCAGAATACTTCCATGAAGAGCATGCGGAAGATGGCCAAACTGTCGCCGCTGGTTAACGAGCTCAAGGTCAAGTACAAGGACGATCAGCAGCGAATGAACCAAGAGATGATGAAGTTGTACAAGGAGTACAACATCAATCCTCTCACCGGTTGTTTACCGATGTTCATCCAGATCCCCATCTTCTTTGCTTTCTATGCGATGCTGGGGTCGGCCGTTGAGTTAAGAGATAGTTCTTTTTTGTGGGTTCACGACCTGTCGCAGCCTGACACCGTTGCTCACATTTTCGGGTTCCCTCTCAACATTATTCCTCTGGTATCGGCAGCGACGCAGGTTTGGCAGCTACAGATTACTCCAAAGACAGGAGATGCGTCGCAGCAGCGCATCTTGTTGATCATGCCGATCGTTTTCCTATTCATCTGCTATAATTTTGCTGCGGCGTTATCGCTCTATTACACCGCGTCGAACCTGTTCACTATCGTCCAAACCTACCTCACCATGAAGCAGACGGCGCCGGACTTGCCTAAGCCGGTCAAAGCCCAAGCAGTTGCGAAAAAGAAGAGTTACCGTTAATTAAAGGGTTCCCGTGATCCCGTTATGGAAGCCAAAGAGATCCTAGACACAATGTTAGGTCATCTCGGCTTCGTCGCGGAGATCCAAGAGATCGAAACGGAGAGCGGGATCCAGCT
>JAFAHI010000487.1 GCA_019237325.1 Verrucomicrobiota bacterium
CGTCACCGTGAGTCCAAGAGCTTTGGCCGCTGGAATCAGCTCGCGTTCGACCGTGCGCTCGATCAGCGAGTACTCGATTTGCAACCCAACGAAGGGCGACCAACCACGGAACTCGGCCATCGTATTTGCCTTACTGATCCACCAGGCCGGAGCATCGGAAACGCCGACATAAAGAACTTTCCCTTGGCGAACCAAGTCATCAAAGGCGCGCATAACTTCTTCAACCGGCGTGAGTTGATCCCAAATGTGAAGCCAGTAGAGATCGATATAATCGGTCTTCAGCCGGCGCAGACTGCCTTCGACAGCCTGCATCATATTCTTGCGCTGGTTTCCGCCGGCGTTCGGATCATTGGTGGTTAACGCGTTGGTGTATTTCGTGGCTATAACCACACTATCCCGGTGGCCGGAAACGAACTCGCCAAGAAACGTTTCGCTCGACCCCTGGGTATAGACGTTAGCGGTATCGATAAAATTGCCGCCCGCCTCGCGAAACGCGTCGTAGATTTTCCGTGCCTCATCTTTGGGGGCGCCCCAACCCCAATCTTCCCCGAAAGTCATGGTTCCTAAGCAGAGCTCAGAGACTCGCAGCCCGCTCCGACCGAGTAGACGGTAGTTCATCATAAGGTGATCTGTCCTATCGAACCCTGGCCCGTCGGGCCTTTGCTTGCAAGGGCCACGACGCCCATCGTTCTCGTCGTCGCCGAATCCGGCAGAGCGCTGCAGCTCAGATCCGGTGCGCCGCGAGGTAGGCCTTGCCAAGTCGGGTTTTTGCCCTACCCACCGTGCGCAATCAGCACGGGGTTGTGTGTCTTTTTGGTAGTGCGACTACTTATACCGCGAAGCTGCAGTAGGAGTTGGCGGCGCGCAGCGAGGAAACCCGGATAGGACCTATGGGGCCAATATGACTTATAGGTCACCCGGCCTGTCATATAAGTGCTATTGGTCCCATAGGTCCTATCCGGGTTCACGCACGTGGCCCTCAAAGACCCCGCACCGTCTCTGCATGCTAGAGCTCTCCCCGCCTCCTACTACTCCTCCGGCACCGCTTCCGGAGCCGGTGGGATCAACGCCGATTCGGATTCGCGGGAGGCGAGGATACTTCGTAACAAGGACGTTCCCAGGACGATGCATCCCCCGATGATTGACCATTGCGCAGGGCGTTCACCGACGGCGAACATGACCCAAATCGGATTAAGGATTGGCTCGATCATGCTGACTATGGACGCATCTAGCGCACGCACGTGCCGGATAGCCCGCGCGTAAAGCAAATAAGGAATCGTGAGCTGGACGACGCCCAAGGCGAGCAGCCAAGGCCAATTATGCCCCAGGTTTACCGGGGGCCAAATGGCCGTAGCCGCCACTAACACTGTCATTAGATTGCCGATGAAGACCGCCGCTTCTGGCGATGCCGATTTTTCGCGGCGCATCAACATGGTGAGCCAGGCGTATGAAACGCCGCTGGCAAGTGCAGCAAGTACTCCCCAAACCCCCGCCAATGAGAGTCCGTCAAAGAAAAAGAGGGCGATTCCGCCGAAAGCTACACCAATCAGAATCCAGTCCAACCGACTAACGCGTTCCCGCAGCAGCCATGGGCTCAACAGCGCGATATAAATAGGAGCGGTATACTGGAGGAAAATTGCGTTTGCAGCGGTCGTCAGCTTTGTTGCAACCACGAAAAGCACGACGGTTATCGTGTACGCCATTCCTCCGAGAACTGCCGTCCAGGAAAACTTCCGGAGGACCGATGGCCGCAGGATGGCGAACAAGAAGACGGCGATCAAGCTCCTTGAACCCGCAATGGCGACCGGGTTCCAATCGATAGACTTGATGAGGACCCCTCCCAACGACCAAAAGAACGCGGTGAGCAGTAGAAGGAAGACGTACCTACCCGTTTGGCGTTCGGCGTTTCGCGTTTGGCGTTCGCCGTTGGCAATGCGTTCCAAATGACCGCAACTCTTGGGATCTGTCATTGCGTCGGACCAACCCGTTGCAAGTTCTTTGAAGCGCCGCACTCCGAGCGCCAAACGCCGAACGTCAAACGGACCCTATATCGCCTTGAAACAGAGCGAGGCGTTGTGGCCGCCGAAGCCAAAAGAGTTGTTAAGAGCAACTCTTACATTCTTCTCGCGAGCGACGTTAGGGACATAGTCCAGGTCGCACTCAGGGTCAGGATTATCGAGATTGATGGTGGGAGGCACCACACCATGTTTCATGGCCAAGATGCAAACCGCGCTTTCCACTGCGCCCGCGCCGCCGAGCAGATGGCCGATCATCGATTTGGTCGAGCTGACTAAGAGGCCGTTCTTAGCGTAATCGCCGGCGAACCGTTTAATGGCATTGGTTTCGCAGACATCGCCGACCGGAGTCGATGTGGCATGAGCATTGATGTAATCAATATCCGACGGATTGAGCCCAGCTCGCTTAACGGCGATTTGCATTCCCCGGGCTACGGGCGTTCCATCGGGCTTAGGCGCCGTCATGTGGTAAGCATCGCAGGTAAGCCCATAACCGGCCAGCTCGCAGTAGATGTGTGCTCCTCGGGTCCGAGCGTGTTCGTACTCCTCGAGGATCAAGACTCCGCCGCCTTCACCCATGACGAACCCGTCTCGTTCTCGATCGAACGGGCGAGATGCCCGTTCCGGTTCATCGTTCCTCGTGCTCATGGCCCGCATCGCGCAGAAGCCACCGACGCCAAGGTTATTGATGACCGCCTCGGTCCCTCCGGCTAAGAAAATCTCAGCCTCATCGTCGCGAATCATTCTCCAGGCTTCCCCGATGGAGTTCGCGGAGGTCGCGCAAGCCGTCACAATGGAATAATTCGGCCCTTCGAAACCGTATTCCATGGCGATCATGCCGCTTGCCATGTTGACGATCATCATCGGCACCATGAACGGAGACACCCTGGAAGGCCCCTTCTTTAAGAAGACCACATGTTGGTTTTCCAGCGTGGTTAATCCTCCGATCCCGCTACCGACCAGAACGCCGACGCGGGTACGGTCGATGCGGTCCAGATCGAGACCGCTGTCTTCCAGTGCCTGCTTGGAGCAGGCGAGGGCGAATTGGGAGAAACGATCGGTTCTCCTAACATCCTTGGGATTAGCCAGATACGTAGTAGCGTCGAAATCTTTGATCTCGCCGGCTATCTGACAGTCAAAAATGGAAGCGTCGAATAACGAGATCTTACTGATCCCGCTTTTCCCGGCTACGAGATTCTCCCAAAAGGTTTTAATATCGTTACCGATTGGTGAGATAACGCCCAGTCCGGTGACTACAACACGTCGATCGCTCATCGCTTACTGAGTAACGGGGTATTTTGCTCTGCGGAATTAGGCAACTGAATTCTTAGGAATTTCGAGATCCCATCCCGACCATTTGCGCCTGCTGAAACAATTTTCCCTCTGTGCGTATGGACGGCGCGATAATGACCTCGGTTTCTTGAAACTCCCTGAGGTTCGCGGCCCCGACGTTACCCATGCAAGTTGTAATAGCACCCACCAGATTCTGGCTCCCATCGTCGACCTCGGCCGGTCCGAATAGGATCTGCCGTAAAGGGCCGGTTGTTCCCACCCGAATGCGCGTGCCTCTGGGTAAGTTAGCGTGAGGTGTGGCCATCCCCCAATGGTAACCTTTTCCAGGGGCCTCGATAGCCTTGGCAAAGGCGCTTCCGATCATCACTGCATCGGCACCACAGGCCAATGCCTTACAAACGTCGCCTCCTTTGCTCATGCCGCCGTCGGTAATGATGGGTACGTACCTGCCGCTCCTCTTCAGGTGGTAATCTCGCGCAGCCGCGCAATCCACGGTTGCGGTAACCTGAGGTACGCCAAGGCCCAGGACGCCCCGCGAAGTGCAAGCTGCGCCCGGCCCTACACCGACCAGAACTCCTGCCACCCCGCATTCCATAATTTCAAGGGTGACCTCGAAGCCAACGGTATTTCCAACAATCACTGGACAACGGAGATCTCTGCACAGTTTGGCCAGATCTAACGACCGATACTCTGTGGAGATATGGCGCACGGTCGAAACCGTGCTTTGGACGACAAAAACATCGGCACCGGCTTCTTGGGCGATCTGCCCGTACCACTCCGCTTTCTGAGGGATGGAGCTAACTGCCGCCAGGACTCCGGAATCCTTCATCTGCTTTATCCGCGCGGCAATCAGGTCTTCTTGGACCGGTTCCTGGTAAATCTTTTGGAGCAATGCAGTAACGTGATCTTTTTCTGCTTCCAATACTTTAAGGAGTACCTCTTCGGGGTTCTTGTAACGAGTCTGTACCCCTTCGAGGTTGAGGACGGCTAAGCCTCCCAATTTGCCCATCTCGATAGCAAAACGGACATCAACCACGCCGTCCATCGCGCTAGCCAGAATAGGAATACCTAGCTTCAAGGGGTCCCCAGTATGCTTAGGGATTTCGAAAGTGATATCCACCTCATTCGGGTTGATCGTTACTTGTCCCGGCACCAGCGCAATTTCATCGAAACCGTAGGTTACGCGGGCCTTTCGATTTCGGCCGATGAACATCGACATTTGATCAAAGTCCTCCAAAGTTTCTTCTCTCATTCAAACTGCCGCACCGTGGGCAACGGGGTAGCAGCTCATTGGTCTTATCTTCGAAAATAGAGGCACAAATCGTGCAGCGAACCGCGTAACGCAAGGCTTGTTTTTTACGTTTTTGGCTCCGCCAGCCATCAAAGAACCACAGGCCGCCAATCACGATCACAGAAAGATAAAGATAGATGAAGATCAGGGACGGAAGTTCGATGCGGATCATGGACAGAGCGATCGGCTTATTTCACCACCGTTCCGCGGGAGCGGGGGTGCGTCAACAGGTCGTTCTCGCCAAGGGGCTCCGTCTCGTTCTCGTACTTGTCGTCGTCTTCGTCCTCGAAGAAGCGTGTTGGGTATGGCGGCGGGTGCGGCCTATCCGAATAGGACCAATGGGACTTATAGGTTCATTCCCATAGGTCGTATAAGTCCTGTAGGTCCTATCGGTTCGCAGCGCTGCGGACGTTCCGGCCCCTAACCGTGTAGGCGACCCAGCGTTCTTCGAGGACGAGGACGAGGACGAAATAAGATCGCTCTTACGGCGTCACCGTTCCCCAATGAAGCAAAATGGTATCCCAGGTCTCTTTGTCGGCGGGCTGAAACTTAAGGCGCTTAACCGATTCTTCCGCAAGATGATCCAACTGATCATTGCCCGAGCTTCGCCACAAAAAGAGATATTCTACTGCGCCTTCCTTGCTGATTCCCGCGAAGAAAGTGGTCGGTTCGTAAGGACGCTGGCTGGCGGGCAGTTTCTCTATCGTGGCCGGTTGCCGGCTCTCTAAGGTCGGTCCGAATTCAAGGTGGCTCACGAAACGGGTCTTCTGTTCAACCGGAGCAGGGCGGACTTGCCTCGGGAACAGATTGTCGGGAGTAAAAAGGGAGGGGGTAGCAGCTTCTTGGGCGGACGGACCGGCTCGGCTTTTGCGAATCTCGGGGGTTTCGTCGCTGAAGGTTGGGCGATAACTGGGAACCAATTTTGCCACCAGACTCTCGTCGACCCTGGGAGCGCTGATTGCGGAGGGATCGTTCAGGTCCACCCAATCAAGCAAACGGTGGTCCTGAGGGTTCTGTGGATTCAACACAGAGACCTGAGCTGCCGGCGGGGGGAGGGATGTGGTTGACGGGTAAACAACATGAAAAACGTAAAGGCCAGCGAAGTGCAGCCCTAACGAAAACACAATTAGCCACAGCAGACGGCCACTCCATCGGCGGCGGTCCCAATCGAAAATGGAGTTTTGGAGAGTGCGAGCCGCTGGCTTCACGGTGATTTTGGTGAAGTTGCCAGAATCACTGAATACCCCCGGTCCAAACAGAGATTCATAACTTGGACAACCGAGCCTTGCGGTGCGTCCCGGTCGGCTCTTATAATGATCGACTTATCGGTTACCGGGTCTTTTTCGAATGCTGCCCGCAACTGGTCCAAGGTTACGGCTTGATCCCGATAATAAATCCGGGGGAAAGGGCCCGCGGTTACGGTTACGATCGCGGAGTTTCCCACTGCCCCTAGTGTAAACTTTGAGAATGGCAGATTTACGCTGATGCCGGGATGGACCAAAAAGGTCGAGCTAACGACAAACAGTAAGAGCAGTAAACAAACGACTTCTACCAGTGGGACGATAAACAGAAGATAAGGATTGAGCCGGATCGCTCTTTCCAACTTCATCTCTTTTCACTAGCCGATTGAGACGACGGATCGAACTCAATGATGGACGCGGGTGTCTCCGTATCGGTTAGGATATTGACGATCTCGATCCCTGCTCTTTCCATTTCATGCATCAGTGCATTCAGCCTGGAAGAAAGGAAACAGTAGGCCAAGATCGTTGGGATCGCGACCGCTAAGCTCGCTGCCGTTGTGAGAAGGCTCTGGTAAACCCCGCCGGAAACGTCGGCTAAGGTCGCATAGCCGTTGCTGGCGGAGAGCTGAACGAAGGCTTGGATTAAACCGGTGACAGTACCGAGGAGCCCGATTAAAGGGGAGACGTAAGCGATCCCAACGAGAAGATCGAGATTGCGTTCGAGACGAGGCACTTCCATCTGAGCTGCTTCTTCGACGATCTCGCGAAGTTCCGAACGCGACAGATGAGGTCGAGACAACGCAGCGTGGATGACTCGAGTTACTGGGACGGAGCTGGCCTGGCATTCAATCCGAGCCTCGGTCAGATTCCGGTTTCGAACCAGATTTGCCAATCCCTGGAGAAATTCGCCCAGATTGATATTAGCTCGATGAAAATAAAGCAGGCGTTCGACGAAAACCGCGACTGTGACAGCGCTACACAGGAGGATAAGCCACATCAGCGGCCCACCCTTTTGCATGTAGTCGATCATTTCGGACATATATCGAAGGGTAGCGGGAAGCGCAACTGCAGCGTGGCGAGCGGTGGATGGGATGTGATGGGCGGTGCCGGATCAGTAAGCAGTAAGCAGTGGTCAGTACGCAGTGAACAGATTGGTTGGCCTTTGGGATAAAAGGTTGCGAGCGCGCAGGGTCGATAAAAGTGCGCCTGGGTTCTTAAGGCCCTTAGGGCTGAGTTACCCCGTTTCATGCCGGTTTTGGTCTGATTACTGACCTACTGATTACTGATTTTTTTATCCCCGGCTCGGCATCTCGCCTAGGCTTTGCCCACCGCAGCGCTCTCTCTGGCCGGCTTTGGCCGGAGAAGGTGATTCTCCTGGATGAACTTGTTCAGGACGCTTTGAGTCACTGCATCCAGAGCTGCGAAGACGCTCCGCCCTTTGGTTGCAATCGCCTCGTAGCTGCGCGCACGCCGGCGCCGGTTATTCAGCAAGAATTCCAAGTACGACACCGGCGCTGCATCTGGCAGGTCACGTTTGTTGTACTGCAGAACATACGGAATCTCGTCCACCGAGAGATGTTGTTTGCGAAGGTTTTCTTCAAGATTACGGAAACTTTCCACGTCTTCGTGGATTTTGTCCCAATGCGAATCGGCCACAAACACGATACCGTCTACGCTGCGTAACACTAACTGCCGGGTCGTGTTGTAAACCACTTGTCCCGGGACAGTATAGAGCTGGAATTTGGTTTTGAAGCCTTGCAGGATCACTGCGTCTACCGGCAAGAAATCAAAAAACAGGGTGCGGTCCGCCGCGGTGGCTAACGATACCAAATCTCCTCGAAACGCAGCAGGCAGCCTCGAATGGATATAGGCAATGGTCGTGGTTTTGCCACTCAGGGCTGGCCCGTAATAGACGATCTTAAACTGAATCTCTTTGCTCGCGTAATTTATGATCGGCATTCGCCAACTTCCTTGGTTCTTCCTAACCGCAGTCAGCTGCAGATGTGGCCGAGAACCAGACAGATCTTCTCACGCACTCCCGGCTTGAAGGGCCTCTTTTCGTGTCGGACGACGAAGCCGGATTCGCCCCGGGTGAAAACGCTGACCAGTTCTCGCTTCCAACCGAGTGTAATCGTTTCGATTTGGCCAAAGCCCAAATTCCCGACACGCTGTCCAACCTCGTGGGCGAGGCTGGACAGCAATTGTACCGATGATTGAGTGAGGCCCAGTTTCTCGGGTGCGCCTTCGAGGCTGCCGTCTGCTGCAAAAAACAGGGCAGAGTTTATCCCCGGAAACTCACCCACTTTTTGGACAACCTTGTGCAAGTCCAATGGCTCATCCGTTAAAAATACAGACTGCAGTGCTGAAAAATTGGGCGCCGGTTTTTGTTCAGCGGTTGGTTTTTCGTCTGAAAGCGATGTTTCCGGGGCGTCTCGTTTTTCCTCAGCGACAGGAGCTTCCTGCGGTACAGGTTGCGGCGATTCGTTTGGTGTTGCCGGGTGTTCGATCAGCTCCAATTGGTGACTGTCGGTAGCCACCTTCTCGGGTTCCGTCTCTTCCCGAACGTGGGCAAAACGTTCGGTATCTTCTTTGGCTGGACCGGTAAAAGGAGTCGCGATCGCTGGCAAAACTTCTGCTGGTTCTTGATCTGCCCGCGGGCGCAGCAGGTCTTGCGGATAGTCTTGCAAGATCTCTTTAACCGGGATGGCAACTTCTGCAGTCGTATCGGCTTTTGGAAAATGGCTCTTTATCTCTTCGGGTAAGGATTTTAACAAAATCGAAAAAGGAATCGTTACCCTCCCGTTTGCGAGTTGGGAATTAACTAACTCCAACGGAAGTTCAACGGTCGCGCCGGGCTTATTGACGAGTGCATTGGGGTCCGCTGGCTGCAGTTCGGAGGGAAGATTTTTGATGATTGGCCCGAGCGCGACGCGCACCGTTTTGGGAACGTCAGAGCCGTTGCGGGCTGCTCCACCCACAGGCGCTTTCTCTGACTTCTCCGGGCCGGAGACCGGTTGGGTTTCACCAAGCACTTGTTCTGCAGGCAAGGGCGGCAACCGATCGGAAACCTTGGCTGGCTCTTGAGTTTCCGCGGGAGTGATCGTGGTCGATTCGGCAGGCGCTGTCGCGGTTGAGCTCGTCGTCTGTTCGCCTGAGTCTGTTAACCGTGACCTTTCCCAAGCGGGGAGATTAAACTCTAGAGTCCGCTGATCCAGCGGAGCAATTGGCACCGAGAAGATTTCCGGGCACGATGCGAAAAGGGTAGCAAAAGTAACCTTAGCGGTCTGGTGCGCTTCATCGATTTGCAGCGATTTACGAGGAATCTGCACCCGACGTTTCGGGTCAATATCGATACTAGATTTGGTTACTTCCGGCGGCAGTTGTAAGAGCAAGACTTGTAAGGGAACATCCACCGTTGCCCGTACTGGGCGGCGGAATCCTTCTTTTGGTGCAGAGCCCGGCTCAGCCGGTGATGCCGATTTTGGGCGACTTCCAGGGACTGTTTCCCTGAGACGCGGCGGGGGTACACGCGGCGATTGAAATGGAGGAGTTTCGGCTCCAGCGTGCGACTCTGGAGATTCATTCGAACCCTTCAGCTCCAATTCATCATGCTCTGACTTATCTGATTTCGACCTGAACCAAGAGAAAAAAGACATGATACAATCGCCTTTACATTAACATGCCTGCGGGGAGATGGCTTTATAATTTTATCTTGCTTTTCCCGATTTTTCTAATTGAAACAGCTGACCGCCGCGGTAACCACCAAAAAAAAGCGGGAACCGGCGAAATAGAGGTGCGACCCTTAGTCATGTACCGCTAGTGATCGATATCAGTCAATTTTAGCCTCGCTGAGCGTCATAAATCCTACAGACGCGGCTGGAAGCGATTTCATTCAGCCGCCGTTTCGTAAATTCGCGACGATCGGTCGTCACATCAAAGGCGAGACATACAACGTCATCGCGGATACCAGGCCTCCGTCGTAATACCAACTCCGATCAAAATAGAAACTGCGATCCGATGCCTGATAACGTAAATGCACTATTTTTCCAGGCTGATTCACATCGCACACAAAGAATACCAGGTCACCGTTTGGTTCAGCAACATAACGATACGCTACTAAGCAATGGTTAATGGGCCGAAACCGCGTGATATAGACGCCTTCTATATCGCCAGCGTCAAGCCGCCGGCGTAACCATTGCGCGAAATGTTCTTGGCCGGACCGGGGGGCAGGGAAGACGATACGCCAGTTGCCGACTCGCCAATACCCCGGCCACCAGAGCCCGAGGTTCTTTTGCAGCATCAAGGTATAGTCAACCGAGAATCGGTTAAGATTTGGGTATCCAGGAAAAACAATTTTCTTGGCCGGACCGCCGCTCCACGGCGGGTACTTAATGAGTTCGTGGACTCGTTGCCGATAGCGTTCCTCGCCCAGTTTCGGAAGCTTAGGATCGAACTCCGCGAATCGATAAAACTGCAAGATAGATCGAACCAGAGCAAAACAGTGTCGCGAATAATCGGGGATGTTACCCGGGTTTCGGTGATGAGCGGTAATGTGGCCCGACGTATCTGGGCGATAATCGAAATAGAGATTATTCGAGAAAGAGAACGTGTCTTGAGGAAAACGAAATGGGGCTTCCTTTGCAAATGAACTGGTAATTGCCCCGACCCATAGAAGAACGATTAGAATTCGCACCTAGAACTGTTTTCGCAGATTGCTGGGAAGAATGTTTAGCTCGGCCCTATACTTGGCGACGGTCCGACGCGCTATTGGGATACCTCGTTCTGATAGGATTTCCACAATTTCTTTATCGCTCAGCGGCATGCGATTGTTTTCATTGCGGACCAAATCCGCGATGGTTTCCTTAACGCTGGTGTTACTCAAAGCGACGCCATCGTTTGTCTGATAGCCAGGGGTGAAGAAGAACTTCATTTCTACAACCCCTTGTGGCGTCGCGATGTATTTGCCCGAGATTGCCCGGCTGACCGTCGTCTCGTGCACGCCCACGGCGTCAGCAATTTGCACCATGGTCATCGGTTTAAGAAAAGCGGTTCCATGATCCAGAAAATCGCATTGCCGTTTCACGATCTCGATCGCGATATTCAGGATCGTTTGTTGCCGCTGGTGGATGCTCTTTATCAAGAACTTTCCGCTCCGGATTTTCTCTCGTATGTAGTCTCTGACTTCGCCCCCGTTACGGCTTTGCGTCATCAGATCCCGATACGTTTTATTGATCCTTAAATGCGGGATTTGATCGCCGGTGAGCGAGACTACATACTCATCACCGACTTTTTCTACCACGACATCCGGCAATACGTAGCTATTGGGCTCCGGAGAAAAAATCTGACCTGGCTTCGGGTCGAGCGTTGCTATGAAATTGGCGGCCTTTTGCACCTGATCGACCGTCACGCCAAGGCGTCGCGCGATGTCCGGATACCGCTTACGGCCCAGATCGTCCAGATACTGGTCGACGATCTGGTATTCAGGGCTCTGCGCTTTCCCAAGCCGCCGCAACTGGATGAGCAGGCAATCTTTAAGATCTCGCGCGCCAACCCCAACCGGATGGAAGGTTTGCACCAGCTCGAGGGCCGACTGCAGGTCTTCTATCGGGGTACCGGACAGATTAGCCATCTCATCCAGTGGAGCGGATAGAAAACCGATATCGTCGATGTTTCCGATCAGGAGCTCGGCGGCTTTGCGTTTCTTCGCGTCGATATCGGCAGTGTTCAGCTGGTCGAGGAGATGTTGCTGGAGCGTTTCTTGGTTCGCGAGAGAGTCGAGGAAAAACTGGCGTCGTTCTTCGTCCTCTTGGCTTCGCGCAGAGTAGGAGACGTTCTGCGCCATGTAATCTCGCCATTCCTCATCCAGCTTTGCCAGCTTCTCGAATTCTTCCTGGAAGTCAGCCTCATCAGAGGAACGATCCTCGGTCTCGTGAAGGCTCGGGTCCTCTTCGAGGACTGGGTTGGTTTGAAGCTCCTGTTGGACGATATTTTTGAGCTCGAGGGTTGGGGCCTGCAGAATTTGCAAACTTTGCTGCAGCTGCGGAGCAAGAACTTGCTGCAGTCCTATCCCTTGTATCTGTTGCATTCCTGGGCCAGGCATAAAATGGTCGTGACTGAATAGTATGAGAGTGGCACAGAAACTGCAAGGGGTCGCTAGGGAAAGCGTAATACGTTTATTATCAGGTAGTTAAGAAGCGGATGGGCTTATGGGCGAAACGGCGAATGGGCGAATGGGCGATTCGGCGAAGCGTTAACGCGGCAATCGGGTGACAAACTTGATGGGGCGAGGCTCCCGAACGGGTTCTAGGTTTTAGGTTCTAAGTTCTAAGTTGGAAGTTCAGTCTTCTGTTCCGCGCCTAGCGAAGCGCTAGGTTGAGAGCGCAACCTAAAACCTAAAACTTACAACCTGGAACCTTGAACCATTCCGGAGCCTCGCCCCACCAAATTTGGTCGCCCATTCGCCGTTTCGCCTCGTCGCCTCCGCGCCTCACTTCCCTTCATCCGCATTCCCCGGTTCATCAACCCGGTCAGTGGTATCCACAATGTCTTCGGCGGGACACCCGAGCTTGATGAGTCCGTAGGTCAAAAGCGTTTTGCTATCGACCCAGATACCGGGTTTATCGGTATGAAGGACCACCGAGATTACTTCGTGGCCACCACGCAATGCCGAGCTCACCAACACTTGTTGAGCGGGCCGGGTGTAGCCGGTTTTCAGCCCATTACAACCGGCGAAGTGGCGGAGCAAGCGGTTGTGATTACGCAGTTCTTCAACTTGGCCCGTTGGGGTTCTCCAAGTGTAGTAGATCGTCGAAACAATTTGACGGAACAGTGGCTGTTGCATGGCTGCGCGAGCGATCAATACCAGATCGTGAGCCGTCGTATAGTGGTCGGGATCATGCAGTCCGTGTGGATTAACGAAATGGCTGGAGGTGGCCCCGAGTTCGGCCGCTCTCAAATTCATCTTTTCTGCAAACGCGGGAACCGAACCGGCATTGTCTCTAGCCAAGCACATCGCAACGTCGTTCGCGCTCTTGAGCAGCATGCCGAAGAGGAGTTGACGCCGCGTGAATTGCTGCCCGGGCTTAAGATTAAGGCTGCTAGGTTCGACCTTAGTATCTTCCGGAGCTACGGTCACAATCTGGTCAAGATTGCCGGCCTCGATCACGATCAACGCGGTCAAAATCTTCGTAGAGCTGGCCGGGTATTCTTTTGCGTCGGGATTTTTGGTGTAAAGAAACTCGCCGGAATACGAATCCACCAAGGCTGCGCTTTGTGCAGCTAAAGGCAAATCCTGGGATCTCGCCCCTTGCGTCAGCAGTACCAATAAAGTCGCGAGGACTAAGCCCCCGCTTTTCCGTCGACCATCATCCATAATACATCGTTGCGGTAATCAATGATCTCCTCGTAAATGCTCGGGTAACCACCGCGAAAAGGAATACTGATAGCATCTGCCAGGTACCCGGGCTTTATCTGACCTAATGATTGCTCCAAGCCAATTGCGCGCGCGGGCTTCACTGTAACCATTTCTAGCAGTTCCTTGGCGCTGACGAAACCATGATTTCGGGCCGCCATTCGCATTTCCGAAAATAAATTCAAAGAATCGTTGCTGGCCAAACTATCGGTTCCGAGACAGATGTTGAATCCTCGTTCTCGCAACGCCTGCATGGGGAACGGCCGGTGATGCAGGAACCGGCTACTCTTGGGGCAATGAACGATCGAAAAAGCCCGCCATTCGTTTTGGTCGAGCAAGTTGAGGTCTGCTTCGTCCAGTTCGTTCATATGAACGAGCAAAGCGTCCTTCGGCAAAAGACCGGATAACGCCAACGTTCGAAAAGGAGAAAGCCGGCCGCAATCGGACATAGGCCGGCCCATTTTGCTCAGGAAATCAAAAAGATCGCCTTTCCCGGCAGCGAACATCTCATATTCCGAGGCCGATTCTGAGAGGTGAGTCGTAAACGGCAGTTTGAAATTGTGGGCGGCCACTAACGCCGCGGAATAAAGCTCAGCCGATGCGGTGTAAGGCGCATGCGGGCTTAGGCCGAAACCACCCAGCCAATCGCTCGGCTCAAAAAATAGCCAAGAGCCAAAGGCGCTTTGATCGATCCAAGGGCGCGGTCTTATGTCGATCAATTCCAGGAAGAACCAGGCTCGGATCCGAGGCGGAGCCAAGCGTGGCAGAATCTGAGGAGTGGCTACAATATCGAATACGGAGGTAACCCCGGAACGTCGCAGCTCGGCGAACCCCAAATCCAGAGCCTTGAGATAATCGTCATCGCCGAGCGACCGCTTCAACGCATTGATCCGGCTAATCCATTGGGGAAAGTTTCGAGACGGCAGGATGCTGCCGCGAAAAGAACTGTAATCCAGATGACAATGCGCGTTGATCAGCCCCGGCAGAACGATGCATTCGCCAAGATCAACAAATTCGCCGGGGTAGTTTTCTAATAGTTGAGAAGCGGGCCCGGCATCGACGAAGTGGTTCTGTTCCACCACAAAAGCCCCGTCCTCAAGCGGCTCGCCATCCATCGTAACGAGCCATCGGCACCGGTATCGCGTCATTTTGAGTGAACCTTGACGATTTTCCGGACCTCGGCCACAAAGAGATTGCAGGCCTCGACACAAAGAAACGGAACACGGTGGGGACGAGCTCCTGCTCGTCCGTCCTCTGTGCGCTTCTGATCGCATTCTTCGAGTTGATCCGCTTGCGGATCAAACTTCGAGAGGGGCAAATATTTGTCCGGCGTTTTCCCGTCGATCGTCCAAAGAATCGTCCGGAGACAGCCAGAATGGGACTGGCAGAATCGCCCTGCTAATTCGTCAGCTTGGAAACCGGTTATCCTCTGAGTCACCCGGTACATCCCGGTCTGCCTGGTAAGGGTTTGTCTCAGGTCGACCGGAGTGATCTCCCCGCGGTTAAATGCTAGCCAGGTGGAGAATGCGCCTGGATAGAAATAATCGATCGCTTGCCGGACTTCACGCACCGAATCGAGTCGTAGTTCCCATCCGCTACGCAAGTTCGGGGCGCCTTTCAGAGCCCGGTAATTCCCTTGCTCGTCATACCGGACGATTTCGAGAGCAGCGATCGAATCGTGTTCAACGGCAAGCGTTTGCAGCGATTTGTCGTCTTTCCAATGCCGGATCACAAAACGTCCGGGTTCAACTTCCCGGACTACGAGCTCCCCGACATTGATCGGACCGCCGCGCAAGTACTCCTCAAGCAGTTGTTCAATCATGCTGTTGATCAAACCGATCGACGGTATCCAGAATGATATCTGCCATCATCGGGTCTGTCCCGATAGCGCCAGCGTAATAGAGTTTACGGT
>JAFAHI010000358.1 GCA_019237325.1 Verrucomicrobiota bacterium
AGCTTTCGCTTTGTTTCGAGTTGTGGCAATCGAAGTCGCGCCGACGAATTTCGCGATCTGAATGGCGGCGAGTCCAACGCTGCTCGCAGCCGCCGTAATCAATAGAGGTTGCCCTTTCTTCAGACCAGCAAATTCGACGATGCCGAAAGCGGTGATGTACTGCATCCAGATCGACGCACCTTCGATGGGCGAAAGATGTTGAGGATAGGGCGCCAAGGCATGTGCTGGTAAAACCGCGTATTCGCCGTAGGTACCGTAGTTGGCCATTGAGAAAGCCGGAACAGAACTAACGCGGTCACCTGGTTTCAAACCGGTTACCCCTGGTGCGACAGACTCGATGACCCCGGAGGCTTCATACCCGATCAACGAGGGGAAATTGGGTCGATCAAGGTATGCGCCTGAACGGAACATGACCTCGGCGCGATTTAACCCGATGGCCTCGACCTTTAGTAAAGCTTCGCCGTCTCCCGGCTGTGGCTTTGGTAACTCTTCCAGTTTCAGTACGTTAGCATCGCCAACTTCATGAAAACGAACGATCTTCGGCATAAGGAATCCTTTCGCGTTAGGTGAGTCATTAGAATAAGACGGAAGCGGACGCAAATCCGGCTCACACGGGCTTGTCCGACGGCTACGATACGTTTGCAAATCGGATGAGCGGGAGCTCATCCCTACCGACCTAGCCGCCTAGTAACACTGCTCCTTGCACGACCGCGCGGCGGCGTCTATTGAGAATCGTTGCCGAGGGAACTTCACCAAATAGACGCCGATAGGCCGCCGAGAATCTGCCAAAGTGATAAAACCCCCAGCGTGTTGCTACCGCGGTCACACTCACGATCCGTACGTCCGATCGCAGAAGTTCCTGGCGCGCAGCATTCAACCGGGCTAACTGCGACCACGTCCGAGGCGAGATCCCATAAACCTCTTTGAAGAGCATCTCGATACTGCGCTCGCTCATGTGCGTAGCCTGACAGAGTGCCCGGCTACTAAACGGTCTATCCATGTGCTCCCTCAGATATTCTTCGGCCCGCCTCATTGCTCCGTAACGATACCCAGCAAAGCCGGTGAGATTCCGGCCGGACAAATCGTCAGTATCCGCGATCGTCCGAACAAACTCGTTGACGATTTCTTCGCACAAGCTATTCGCGGCCGGACTAGCCAAGGTCTCCGGATTGTTAAGATCCGTAAGGGCTAATTCGATAGTCGAGGAAACACTTCGGGCGCCGTCGCGGGCTCTAAAGTCGGCAGTTCCTTTTTCCGGCAGCTCCAAATGCCGGCCGGTCAAAATCATGGCGATCTCTTGGAGCTCTTTTCGATCGACGAGTATGACTTGCCAGGTCGTGTTCGGCGCGTTACGGAACTGAAGCTCCGTCCCCTCGGCGAAACACATGATTTCGCCTTTTCCTATATTGAACCCGTTACACCAGGCGGGCTTTTCAATGCGAGGAGTGAAGCCGAGACAGACCTGGTGCTCAGAAAATTGTCCGTTCACGGCGAACGCCGGCGAATAATCACCACGATCAAACGATGAGTTTCCAAATACGACTCGCCGGTGCCGAATCTCGAAGCTGCCGCCTTCGAGTAACCGATGATCGAAGCGACCATCTCGAATAACTTCCAATAGTGTTTCCGGATCGAACGTCTCGATCCGCCTATCTACAAAGCTACATTGCTCGGTGATCAGCATCTAATCGCTCCGAAAGAGAAAACCCAAACTGCGAACCCAAAGAGCTGGGAGGCAATATGCAGATCAACGCAAATTTTTCCGGACGTCAAGAGGAAATGGCAGTTACACCGGGTTTGGTACGCAGGCTAACTGCTTCTCAGACAGCGGCAGAGGCTGTGCTGCCTCATGAACCGCACGAAACAGGTTTACCGGTGTAAACGGCTTTGGGAGATAACTTGCGCCGACTTGTTTGAGTTCCTGTTCGAGGTCCGGATCGCGCATTCCCGTGATCACAACGACCCCAGGCCGCCATTGATGGGTGTCGCTGAAAGCGTTTATCCGGTCCAGAAGATAAAAGCCGTCTTGCCCGGGCATGATGAGGTCGAGCAATACGGCGTGGGGGCGCACTTGCTCTATGGCTCGCATTCCCCCAGCCGCTTCCTCGCAAAGGGTTACCGAAGCACCGAAATGGGTTAGGCATCGTCCAACGACCGTCCGTATCATCGGATCATCATCCACGACTACGATCTTCAGGGAGTCTAAGCTGCCAAGTAACATACGGATAAGGCGCTTTTGCTTGCCCGTAGCAGTTCGCCGAACAGCAGAGAATTGCTCTTGGGGTTGTGGTAAACTTGTAGTGCAGGCTGGCTATTTCCCACAATCCACTTTCCGAAATTTTAGAGGGATTTTTTCCTTTACCGATGGGTCAAGCGACGGCCTCACGCCATATCTGGTCGAGCATCGATCTGAGCCGAATCGCTTCTTCCCAACTGTTGGGCAGCTGTTCGAAGTTATAACCTCCTTTCACCGGTCCCATCTCCGGCACCGCTATCATGGTTCGATCCTCTCCTTTCGGGGGTTTCAGTGCAGGTATCGCGATGCACCTCAATGGCTGGCTCTATCTCGCCAATCCGGCCGGCCTCTTCCAGGAGGCGAAGAGTCAGGCGCAATGCCTCATCGGGTGTAGTATCATGGTCTGCAAGCTGAACATTGATATGCCGGGCACCGGCATCCTTCTGACTTTTGAGTAAGTCGGAAAATTTTGTCTCATCTCCGGACGCAAAATAACCGACTACCGATAGCCCTCGCTTTTGTGCCTCTCGACCGTGGTTCGGTCCGAGTTGGGTCGTGAACCCATCAAACCCAGCGGCTTTAACCGCATCGAGCTGCTCTTCCAAAGACCACGGGCTGACAGCGGACGGATAATCGGTCAACGACCACAGGTTGGCCACATGATAGAGTCTCGGGGTTGGCATCTGTTTCCGGGTTCATCCGGCTTTTTTGAGGATAGTCAAACGCGGGGAACGGGAGAGGAACTAGGAGCTAGAATCTAGGAGCCAGGAGGGCGTGCGGCGCAACGAACGCGACTCGGTGTAATCAAACGACGACGCTGCGAACGGATGGGACTTATGGGACCGATGAGACTTGTGGGTGAGATTCGGTCCCATTAGTCCTATTAGTCCCATAGGCCCCATCCGTTCGCAGCGCCCACCGCATGCACGGAAAACCAACGCGAAACTACCCACACGCCTCTCCTAGCTCCTCTGGCGCGGGGGTCGCTCAGCCAAACAAAACGCAACAAAACGGTTGCATATCCCGAAAATCTCCTTACCCTGAAAAGCAACCAATTAGTTGCATATGTTTAACGTTATCGAAAAACGAATTGAACTCAACGCGCCCGTTTCTCGAGTTTGGCGAGCGTTGACTGACTACCGGGAATTTGGTGAATGGTTCAGGGTGAAACTGGATGGCCCGTTCATGCCCGGAGAGATCTCCACCGGCCATATCACCTACCCCGGTTACGAACATCTCAAGTGGGAAGCGACGGTACAAAAGATGGAATCTGAACGCCGATTTTCGTTTACCTGGCACCCTTACGCGGTTGACCCCAAGGTCGACTACTCAAATGAGCCTGCCACCCTGGTCGAATTCCGGCTCGAACCGAACGACAAAGGGACGGTCTTGTATCTCACGGAATCAGGATTTGATGCGCTGCCTAAGGATCGCCGGTTCGAAGCATTCAGAATGAATGACGAAGGTTGGACCGAGCAGACGAGCAATATCGAGAGCTACCTTAAACAGAGGCCTTAGAACGTTGCCAACGATGAATCGAGGCGGTAAGCGGCGGGCTGCACTCAAGGTCCGAGCAGTTGTCTTTGCGGCGCTAGGTGCGGAAACCCGGTTGGCATTGATTGAGAAACTGTCGGCCGGAGCGCCCCAATCGATCTCTCGGCTTGCCGACAGTTCGAACCTGACGCGGCAGGCCATCACTAAGCATCTTCGAGTACTCGAAGATGCCGGTGTGGTTCAGAGCATCCGAGTTGGGCGAGAAAGCCGGTTCGAGTTCAGATCGGAGCCGCTGCATGAGCTTCAGTCTTATCTCGAGCGCGTTTCTGCTCAATGGGATGAAGCTATGGCGAGATTGAAGACGTTTGTGGAGAAATAGGGCCAGCGGCATCGCTCAGCGACGGAGCTAAGATGTCGTTTCGACCTGCAATGGACGCCGCGAATGCATCAGACCGTCGGGACTCATGGGGGTGCGACACATAAGTCCCATTGGTCCCATAAGTCCTATTCGGTGGCACAGCCCACGGTTTCCATACGCCCAAGCGCTGATACGCCCGCACGCTCCCCTAACCTCTCTCCAGCATCGCCCAGACAAATCCGGCGCCTTTTCCTTGGACTCGAGCCATCGGTTTCTCTTACCTTCGTGTCCTCTGTGTCTCTGTAGTGAAATGCTATTCGGGAAGCGCCGGCAGTCCCCAGCGCTGCTTGAGCCGCTCGTACTCACTCACGGGAAGCTGCACGATCAGAGGATTCTTTTTGGGGTCGAGCCAACGCAACAGCTGGACCAGGTGATCATAGCTGGTTGCGGTACAACCGGTGGTTCCGGGATACTGAAGGTCCCAAACATGAAAAAAGATGCAGGAACCAAACCCAGGATAAGCGGCCGTATTATGCTTAACCATCGCACCGAGCCGGTAACGGCCACCGACCTGTAGCATCGATTCGGAGGTCGCCCAGTCTGGATCAGTAACGGTTCTCCGGTCAACGACCTGGTTGTAATACTTCGATTTCGAGTCATCGATTGCTTCTGTGGTCGGCGTAACCTGCAAGTAGGGTAGCCGGAGAAAACGGACTTGTTCCGGGCGAGCTGTACCAAACACGTCACCAAATCGAAAAACCCCGGCCGGCGCCTTTTTGTCTCCCTCCCGCTTTTCAGGCTCACCGGGTTTACCGGTGCCATGGAGCCCGATTCCCCAAGCCAGGCCGCGCTGACCGATCACGCCAGGGAAAGGATGGCCGAACCGTCGCCAATTCGATCCTTCGGCCGCACTACGCTCATAAAGATGAATCGTCGCATTGACGTCATCCCAGCTTTGCGTGGTGACCGTTACCAGCTGCTCACAGGTAAGCAGTTCTGGGATGGCTGTTTTTAATTTTAGCGGCGGATCCGCGAGAAAAGCGATGGCGTTCTGCGGACAGAGCGTGACCAGGCTCGCCACCATTTGAACAAACGAAAGCAAGGCGCTCGAAGACACAACCCCTCGAATAACTAGCCAACGCCAAGGCACGCCGCAACCTGTAGCGCCCCCCTTTTGTAACCTCAATTAAAGATTTAGATCATCGGCAAGACCCTTGGTCCAGCTTAGGATGTCGCGATGGATTTCCTACCTCTCGGTAACAGCGGACTCGAAGTGTCCCGGCTCTGCTTAGGCTGCATGAGCTACGGGAGTTCAAAAGCCCGGGAATGGATTCTCAATGAAGAAGCCGCTCTCCCCTTTTACCAGCAGGCAATCGAAGCCGGGATCAACTTTTTCGATACGGCCGATTTGTATTCCCAAGGCATGAGCGAAGAAGTTACCGGGCGGGCATTAAAGAAACTAGGTGTACGCCGGGAACAAGTCGTTATCGCTACGAAAGTATTTTATCCGACTGGAACCAGTCCGAACGAGCGAGGTACGTCGAAGAAACATGTCCGGCATGCAATCGACGCGAGCCTCCGGCGTCTGGGTCTCGATTACGTCGATCTCTATCAGATCCACCGGTACGACCGCTCAACACCGATGGAAGAAACGCTGGAGGCGCTAACCGATCTCATTAAACAAGGTAAGGTCCTCTATCTTGGGGCCTCCAGCATGGCTGCCTGGGAGTTTGCTAAGTTTGTCTCTGTCGCCAAGGCCAACGGTTTTCCTCGATTTATCTCGATGCAGAACCATTACAATCTGGTCTATCGGGAAGAAGAACATGAGATGATCCCACTGTGCCGCGAAGAGAACGTCGGCATTATTCCTTGGAGTCCACTGGCTCGTGGTTTTCTGGCTGGCAACCGGCCACGTTCCGCAGAAAGCGAGACCGTACGCGGCAAGACGGATGCCTCAGCTCAACGGTTATATCACCAAGAGAGCGACTATCAGGTAATCGATCGGGTCATCGACATGGCCAAGAAACGCGGCCTTAGCAACGCGCAGATTGCGTTGGCCTGGATGCTGCACAAGCCGGGAATCACGTCTCCCATTATCGGCGCAACTAAACCGCATCATTTGGAGGAAGCGGTGAAAGCGCTGGAGGTTCAATTAACTCAAGACGACATTGAATATTTGGAGGAACCCTATCAACCGCATCAGGTGTTGGGGATTTAGAAGGTCTGCCGCCGCACCACCATCGGAGGGGCCTTGCATTCCACGTTGCAGTTCTATCGCTCATCGACGCAGACAAGACGTATCAGCTGCCACGCTCGGAAAGACAGGACGCGGAAGAATGGCAGACGCGTCTTCCTATTTTCAACGTCCCGTGGCCGTTCGCGGGCGTCGCGTCTATCCAAGCGTCGATGCTGCCATATCAATCGGCGCCGATAAGCAATATAACTGCAACGCGGAATGCGACGCCCCTCCGATCGGGTGGGACAGCGCGTTAACCCCTAATCAATGTTTCCTGGGGTCTTTGAGAAACTCCCTGAACCTAACCACGGCGCTCCATAAAATCTGCGTGAATCAGCTTCCATCTGCGGTTCGTCTGTATTCGTGTCCATTCGCGGTTTTCATTCGTGTCCATTCGCGGTTAAATCTCCCCCACTCGAATACAGGCCGCGAACCGTCTCACCTCTTTCTCAGCCAGCTCCGGGGCTTTGAGCTTACATTCCTCGATCGCAAAAGGACAACGAGGATGGAAACTGCAACCGGCGGGTGGATTTAGCGGCGACGGCGGGTCGCCTTGCAAAATAATGCGTTGGCGTTGCCGCTCCAATTGCGGATTGGGAATCGGGACGGCGCTAACCAATGCCCGGGTGTATGGATGTAAAGGGCGTTCGACAACTTCGGTAGCCGGCCCGATCTCAACCAGTTTCCCTAAATACATCACCGCGATCCGGTCAGAGATATATTTCACCACGGAAATGTCATGAGAGATGAAAATCATGGTGAGCTCCATCTCGCGGCATAATTTCAAGATCAGATTCAAGATTTGGGATTGAATCGATACGTCTAGGGCTGACACGGGCTCGTCCGCAATCACGAGCTTCGGTTGCGGAGCCAGTGCCCGCGCGATCGCGATGCGTTGGCGTTGGCCGCCAGAGAACTCGTGCGGATATCGCAGCATTTGATTCGCGGGTAAGCCGACCATCTCCATTAACTCCGCGACCTTGGCCACCATCTCTTTGCGCCGATATTTCTGCCGAGTCCTGATCGCTTCCGACAAAGTGTCGAACACGGTCATCCGCGGATTGAGAGAGGCGTAAGGATCCTGGAAGATCATTTGAAAATCGACTCTGGCAGCGCGGACCGCGCGAGCACTCAGCTCCGAAAGACCCTTACCCTGCAAAAACACTTCACCGTCAGTGCTGCGGACAAGCTGCATAATCGTCCGCGCCAGGGTTGACTTCCCGCAGCCAGACTCACCAACCAACCCGAGGATTTCGCCTTTTTGCAGGGAGATGGTCACGCCGTCCACCGCTTTGACCGAGCCGATCTGCCGACGGGCAACGAGTCCCCGATAGATCGGGAAGTGCGTCTTCAGATCTCGGAGATACAAAAAAACCATCATACCGCAGCTAGAGCAGGTTCTAATCGGAGATCGTTGACCTCGCCTCGGAGCACGCGCAAACACGCGGTACTGTGGCCGGCGATCGGTTCCTCGAGAGGGGTCGGGCTGTTCCGGCAAAGATCAGCGGCAAACGGACAGCGAGGGGCAAATGAGCAACCTTTTATAGCCCGGCTAAGGTCCGGAGGGGCGCCCGGTATAGTAAAAAGTGATTCACCTTTGCGGTGCAGCGCCGGGATCGATTGTTGCAGGGCCGCGTTATAAGGATGTAATGGCGACGCGAAGATATCCTCAGTAAATCCCGATTCTACAACGCGCCCGGCATACATAACATTTACCCGGCGACAAAACGACGCCACGACGCCGAGATCATGAGTAATGAAGATGACCGCGGTTCCCAGGTCCTTTTGTTGCCGGCGAATCAGTTCCAGAATTTGCGCCTGGACCGTGACATCGAGCGCGGTAGTGGGTTCATCCGCAATCAAAATTTCGGGACGATTGATCAGAGCCATCGCAATCATCACCCGCTGCCGCATGCCTCCGGAGAATTGATGAGGATAAAGATGGACTCTTCTGCCGGCATCCTGAATCCCCACCTCCTCCAGGCTGGCAATCGCTAGCTTCAACGCTTGCCGGCGGCTAATTCTCTCATGAACTAACAGCGGCTCTATCAGCTGATCGGACACGCGAAGATACGGATTTAGCGACGTCATTGGGTCCTGGAAAATCATCGAGATCCGTTTGCCGCGGAACCGGCGAAGCTCGCTATGCTTGCAGTCTAGCAAATCAATCCCGTCAAACCTGGCAGCGCCAGATTCGATGCGTCCCGGCGGCTGCGGAATCAATCCAAGAATGGAATAACAGGTAACCGATTTACCCGACCCGGATTCGCCGACAATCCCTAATGTCTCACCAGCATCAACAGAGAACGACACTCCATCGACAGCCCTCACCACGCCCGCCCGGGTGTAAAACGAAGTCCGCAGATTCTCTACTTCAAGTAAAGGCATAGAAATTCACAACAGAGACACAGAGGACACAGGGAACAGAGCTAAACCGCAGATGAACGCAGATTTACGCAGATCCACGGTCGTGGAGTACTGGAGTCGTGGAGTAATGAAGTACTGGAGTAGCGGAGTGATGCGATCGAGCCGCGAAGCTGCGACTTTCCGAACTGGGGCAAAGCACCGCTGACACTCTGTCGCTCCAGCACTCCATTACTCTGGTACTCCAATACTCCTCCGCTGTTCTTATCCGCGTAAATCTGCGTCCATCTGCGGTTCGTTTTGGTTTTTCCTCTATTCGCGTCCATTCGCGGTCTTGTTTCCGGTTCGTGTCCATTCGCGGTTAGTCTTTCGCTGATTTTGGATCAAGAGCATCTCGCAGGCCATCACCTAGGAAGTTCAGCGAGAAGAGGGTCAGAGAAAAGAATGAAGCCGGTATCCATAGCAACCAGGGACTGGTTTGGATCGCGCTCGCACCTTCGTTGATCAGGACGCCCCAGGAGCTCAGTGGCGGTGGAACCCCCAGACCCAAAAAGCTGAGCACGGCCTCGAGCAACATCACATTAGGAACCGTCAATGTGGCATAGACGATGATCGAGCTCGCCACATTGGGAACCAGATGCCGGAAGAGAATCCGCGGGCCGCTGAGACCCAGAGAAACCGCTGCGTCCACGAACTCTTGATTTTTCAGCGAAATGATCTGGCCACGGACGATTCGGGCCATGGTCAGCCACTCGACCGCGCCAATGGCAACAAACAGGAGGATGAAATTTCGTCCAAACATCACCATCAAGAGGATCACGATCACGGTGAAAGGTAGCGCATAGAGGATATCAACGATCCGCATCATCACGTTATCGATCTTACCGCCAACAAAACCTGCAGCTGCCCCCCAAGTCACACCGATCAGAACGGAAACCAGCGTCGCTGCAAAACCGACCGCTAGAGAGATCCGGCCACCGATCAGGACTCGGGTTAGTAAATCGCGTCCCAGTGCATCAGTACCAAAAAAGTGACGCTGATTTGAGGGCTGGTAACGGACATTGCCGGCGGTGTACTGCTCACCGTTTGCCAATTTCGCCGCGATAGCTTTCCGCTCCGGTCTAGGTAACTCCAAGAACTCGTCCTCGATATTACTCAGAGCAAGGTTCTTCTGCTTTATTTCGCCTTTCTTTAGCGTCTCGGCTCGCGAAATGATTTTATCCAGTGGCGGACTAGCCTTCAGCGGCAAATCGGTATCCTCGTACCGGTAGCCGGTAACAAACGGGCCAAGCACACAGATGCAAATCATGAAAAGAAAAAAGCCTAGTCCGAACAAGGCGAGCCGATTCTGCTTCAAGCGGAACCAAGCATCGCTCCACAGCGAAGAACCGTGAACGAGCCCGGTTTCAGGCGCCGTGGTCGTGGTTAGTGCTGTCGACATGGGCTTAACTCAACATCCGAATTTAAGATCCGCAGATTACAGAGCGCGGTGGAGCCGTAACCCCAAGCAAGAAGAATCAACCGCGAATGGACGCGAATTGACACGAATAGTTGTCTCTTATTCGCGTTCATTCGTGTCCATTCGCGGTTGATATTCTGCCGGTGTAATCTGTGGATCATTTTTTCCTGATCTGGGGCTAGCGGCGGGTGCGCGGATCCATGGCC
>JAFAHI010000367.1 GCA_019237325.1 Verrucomicrobiota bacterium
CGGACCTAACGAGATCGGCAAACAACCCGCACTCTTCGCCAGGGCGGCTTCGGCGGGAGTGAAATCTCCTTCAGGTCCAATTAAGACAAGTACATTCTTTGGACGTCTGCCGTTCTGTTCCCGAAAATCCGAAAGAGCACTTTTGAAGCTCCGGGCATCACTTTGTAATGAAGCGATCAACGCAATATCGCTCCGGTCAAAGTCGGCGAAAAATTGCTTCGGTGTCATCGGCGGACTCACTTCCGGTAGCCGGCTCTGGCCACATTGCTTGCCGGCTTCGATGACGATCTGCCGCCATTTTTCTGTCTTCTTCTCGGCCTCATCCGGTTCGACCTGAACCACCGTGCGTTCTGAAATTAATGGAACGATCTTCGCCACACCGAGCTCGGTCCCTTTCTGGATGATCAAGTCCATGTTCTTGCCCTTTGGGATCGCTTGCGCCAGCGTAATGGCGCAGGGTAACGGCGGTGTTTGGGATATCTGCAAAGTTTTGAGCTGAACCCGAGATTTCGCGATTCCGGAAATCTCTGCAACCGCTTCAGCTCCACGCCCGTTAAATACGGTGATTCGCTGGCCAATGGTGGCTCGGATGACATCAATGCAGTGATGCGCTTCGTCCTGATCAAGTTCTAGTCGATCAGGAGACCACGATTCAGGCCGAATAAAAAACCTGTGAGTCTGCATGACGTTCGGCGTTCGGCGTTCGGAGTTCGGCGTTTGGCGTTCTGCCGCGGAACGCCAAGCGCCAGACGGACTACTACCGGAAGAAATCCTTCGCCTTATCGAAAAAGGTTCGATGGATGGGGGTGTTGTCATCCCCGCAAGAGGCAGCAAACTCTTCCAATTTCTTTCGCTGCTCGCCGTTCAGTCTGGTTGGTACTTCAACCAGGACACGAACCCGTAGATCGCCTTTGGTTTTGCTATCGATATTGGTGATCCCATACCCTCGCAGCCGGAACTGGGTACCGCTTTGGGTTCCCGGCGGAATCTTAAGCATTGCCTGGCCTTGCAAGGTTGGAACCTTCAATTCTCCCCCCAGGGCCGCTACGGCGAAAGAGATGGGCACTTCGCAAAACAGGTCGTCTTCGTCCCGGGAAAAGATCTCGTGCTCACGGATATGAATTACGACATACAAATCACCGGACTGGCCGCCGCGGACGCCGGCTTCGCCATTTCGCATCGATCGCAGCTTGGCTCCGTCATCGATCCCCGCGGGAATCTTGAGCTTGATCCGAGAGCGTTTCTCGAGGCGGCCCTCGCCTTGGCAATCTCTGCAGGGACGTTCGATAACTTGGCCAGTTCCCCGGCAGCGAGGACAAGTTTGTGAGACTTGGAAAAAGCCGCGCGACGTAACGACTTGACCACGCCCGTGACAAGTCGGGCAGGTAGTCGCCTTAGAACCGGCCTCTGCGCCGGTGGCATTACAGTGAGTACAGGTATCGTGCTTGAGAATTTCGATCTCTCTTTCGGTACCGAAAGCGGCTTCTTCCAGCGTGATCTGCAGATCGTATCGGAGATCGGATCCGCGCTGGCGACCGCTTCGATCCCGTGGACTTGCACCAGTGCCAAACAGTTGATCGAAAATGCTGCCGCTGCCCTCGCCAGCCATTCCGCCGAATACCTCGCGGAAAATATCGAATGGATCGTGGAACCCACCGCCGCCAAAACCTCCTCCGCGTCCTACCCCTGCTCCCGGCGAAAATGCGGCGTGACCGAATTGGTCGTAGGCGGCCCGCTTGTTCGGGTCCATTAGTACCTCGTAAGCCTCGCCGATCTCTTTGAATTTCTCTTCGGCCGTCGAGTCGCCTGGGTTCTTATCGGGATGATATTTTACCGCGAGCCTACGGTAAGCCTTTTTGAGGTCTTCGGTTGAAGCCTTTCGTTCGACACCCAAGACTTCATAATAGTCCCGCTTAGTAGCCATCACTTACTCTCCTTCTCCCCCGGCAGCTACTTGCTGGGGGGCACCTTTCGAGACTACGACATTCGCCGGGCGTAACAGCCGGTCCCGTAAGCGATATCCTTTTCGCACCTGGCGAATAACTTTACCCTCTGGAATCTGATGATTTTCCTCCTGGGCCAAAGCCTCATGAAGGTTGGGATCGAAGATTTGTCCGGTAGCGTCGATGGTTTCGACTCCGCTATTGGTAAGGAAATCCTGAAGTTGTTTGTAGACCATCGCTAATCCATCCACGATGGGGGCAGCTTCTGGGGCGCTGCGCGCAGCCTGCAGGCCAAGCTCGAAATTATCAAGAATAGGAATGAGGCGTTCCAGGAAAGCGGTGTTTGCGTATTTGATCGATTCGTCGCGTTCTCGGGACACTCTCTTGCGATAGTTATCGAGGTCGGCGGTTGCCCGAAGGGCGGCATCTTTGTATTTGCTTAGCTCAGCTTGCAATTC
>JAFAHI010000509.1 GCA_019237325.1 Verrucomicrobiota bacterium
CCTGGCTTGCTTCAGTGCGCGACGCGATAGTAATCTAGTAACATTTACGAACACTGTGATTCTGAAATTATGTGGCCAATTCGTTAATCACGACGGATCACTGCGCAAATCCAAAGCTCCGCTTGATCGATGAGCTGAGCCTGCAACCCGTTCTCTATTTTATATTATATGAGTTGTATGATGATATGACTACTTAATTATTATATGTTTTGACATGAAACGGAGTCAATACTGTTTTCCCCTTCTGGTCTATTTTTTCATGCTTATCGGCACAACTGCTCACGATCCAGGCATCGACGGGCCTTCTATTCTTGAGCCAAGACTCTGATCATCGAACCTGATTCCACCTGCCTTTTGTTTCGCCTCAACGGAATATTGCTCGATTTACAAAACCAGCCGCCTCCTGGTTGAACCCGCTCGAACCACCAATTATCGATTGGCGCACTTGTCGCCAAAGATCATTGTCCCGGCAGATTGTTCTCCTGCTTTTTGACTCGTCGTTGTTCCAATCGAGATCGATGAATTCCGCGACCTTCCAGCAACTCCCGCTTTCCCTCTAGACTGTGAATTTCGTCTGAATAACCTTGGAAGATTTTTAGATTGCTATTGGCTGAAGCCGTTATACTTCCGATTATCGAGGCAAAAAAATATAATTAGCACACTGTACGATATTCTGAAATTTAGCGATAATTTTTGGAATGAGCGCGCTGGTTTGTGAATAACCTTCTTCTTTGAAATTTTAGGCACTTCCATATCGCATTTGAAAGCCTTGCGAGCGGAAGTGCGGCGCATCCCCTCATCTGGACCAGGTCTGCTAGGGCGATTCCTCGGTGAGCTTCGACACCCTATATGGACGTTCCCGGCTTGCAAATAGACTTCACGTTGAAATTGGTAGCCGTAGATAGGGGCCATTATCTGCTGAACTGCGTATCGAGGCTCACGATCGTTTGCCGAACTAGATCCTCTTTATTCATGCGCGCAGAGACGGTCTTGCAAGCGTGCAACACTGTTCCGTGATCGCGGCCCCCGAAGGCTTCTCCAATTGCATGCAAGGAGGCTTTGGCGTGGCGCCGAGCCAGAAACATCGCCACCTGGCGCGGGAACACAATGTTCGCACTGCGCCGTTTGCCGGTCATATTTGCAAGTCCAACATCAAAATGTTGGGCCACCTTCTTTTGAATCTGATCGATGGTAACCGTCTTCTTGCATTCTTCCCACAAAATATCGCGAAGAAGTTGTCCTGCCGTCTCGCAGGAACACTCTCGGCCATTCAGTGCCTGGTAAGAGCCAACCCGCTTCAAGGCGCCCTCAAGACGTCGAACATTGGTTCGGACATGTTGTCCGAGATAGACCAGGAGATCCTCAGCAAGCGGGATATGAAACGCCTCGGCCTTTTTTCGGAGGATCGCCATGCGAGTCTCAGTATCCGGGGGCTGCAATTCTGTTGTTAAACCACACTCTAACCGAGAAACAAGGCGTTGCTCCAGGTTGCCGATCTCGCTTGGCGGACGAATCACTTGAAAGCACGATCTGCTTCCGCCCATCGACTAGCGTATTAAAGGTGTGGAAAAATTCTTCCTGGGAACGCTCTTTGCCGGCCAAGAAGTGAATATCGTCAATCAACAGAACGTCTGTCTGACGATAGCGCTTTCGAAACCTGACCAGCTTATTGTGCTGGATCGCATCGATGAACTCGTTGGTGAACCGTTCACTGGAAAGGTACATCACCTTCTGGATCTTTCTTCGTTCGATCGTCTGCTGACCGATCGCCTGCATCAAGTGCGTCTTTCCTAGACCCACGCCTCCGTAGATAAAGAGCGGGTTATAGGTGTTCGCCGGTGATTGGCAAACCGCGAGGGCGGCTGCGTGCGCAAACTGGTTATTCGATCCCACGACAAACTCTTCAAAGCTATTGCGCGGATTCATCCCGCCCTCCAAATTCCCATCACGGGATAAAGCGACCAACGATTTGCTCACCTTGTCAGAAATGGCATCAAAAACGGGACCGGTCACTCCGCTCGCTGCGACACGGAATTTGATTTCTCGCGGGCTCCCGAGCACAGACATTGCAGCGGATTGTACGACGCTCAAATAATTACTCTCGATCCGGAACTGATAAATGCTGTTCGGAACCTGCAAAGTAAGCGCTCTTTCATTCGCGTGCACCAGTTCAATCGCCTCAAACCATCGCTGGAACACATCGGCGCTGAGATGCGGCCTGATTCCGCTCGCTATTTCACGCCAAAGACTATTGTAAATCTCTTGCATAGGTGCTTTTATTCACACCCTCTATAGCGAGACGTAACATTTTGCATCCATTCCGCCCCGCGCAAAACCGGAGGACCGGCAGAAGAAGAAGGAGAGAGCCAACCATTCCTTGACCACTTACAGCAAAACGATTCTCAAGTTGTTCCTGCCCAGTCATCTAAAAACGCCAGCTCAACCGGGCAGCTCCCTGACAGGACCGGCCAACATCTTAGAGCCGATGAAAATATATCCTCCGTTAGATCGATCAACGAGCTTACTTAACATAGTTATTCACAATGTTATTCGCATCTTCCGACCGTCTTAGCGTCCAGCTGGGATTGGAGGTTAAAACTACCCTGTGGTGTCAGCAAGAAAAATTTCTAATGAGTACCTGAATAAATTTCCTGTCAACTGAAGGTTGTGCTTGACGTACATCCATCTAGCCGCTCACCACCGATTTTACTTGTTCTCTCTCGCTTCACCCCTCTACACAAAAGCGCAAATTCTAACATCGTTGTCAGGA
>JAFAHI010000201.1 GCA_019237325.1 Verrucomicrobiota bacterium
CGACCAGCTGGGGAATTGCCCCTTTCTTATCCAACTCCGACATGGCTTTCTCGTACGCCATCCCATGCTGCGCCGCCAGGGATTCCACCCGGCGTTTCAATTCCGGACCGCTGACCTCGATTTTCTCCACTTCACCAATTCTGGTTAGGATAAAGCTCGCCTTGAGCCGGTCTTTCGCACTGCGAGACGCGACATTCATGATCTCTTTTCCGCTCTCCCGCAAAGCCTCTTCAGTAACGCCTCTCAGTTGGTTTTGCTCCACGATCTCAGACATGATTCGCCGCGTCTCGTCCTTGACGTAGCTCTGGGGCAACTCGCATTCGACCCTCTGAGTTAGATAATCAACGATTTGGTTACGCTTAGCTCGCTCAATTTCTTCCGTCTTTTGCTCAGTGAGCCTTTCCCGCAACTGCCCTCGAAGTTGATCTAAACTCACCCCAGGGGCAATCTGGGCGGCAAACTCGTCATTTAATTCCGGCAACTCCATCTGCTTGAGCGCCTTCAATTCCACCTGAAAGTGGATCACACGGTCCTGCAAAGGCTTAACCGGAAAATCTTCCGGCGGTCTGAGATCAAATTCGCGCCGTTCTCCGATTTGCATTCCAACTACCGCGGCGCCAAAACCCGGTAACAGACTGTCTTCCTGGAGCTTAATCCAGAAATCTTTGCCGCTGCCGAGACGCTTCGGAGCATCCGGAATCGCTTCCAGCAACAATTGCCCATCGACCGTTGTTTCGAAGTCGATTACTCCAAAGGCCCCCATCTCAAATGCACCCTCCGTCTGTTCGGTAAACGTAGCGTGCCGCTCCCGGAGACGTTCCAGCGCCGTTTCAACTTCGGGATCTGACACTTCCAGCGGTGGTACCTTCACCGGAATCCCTTTGTATTCAGGAAGTTCAAACTGCGGGGAAGTAATCACGGTCGCCGTGAAACGCATGCTGCGCTCCGGCGTAAATTCTACATCTTCAACGTTCGATACGGATAAAACCCGGAGGCCTTTTTCCCGAATTGCTTCTTTGGTCGATTCGTTAACGAGTTTTCGCGTTAACTCTTCTTGGATCTCTTTGCGAAATTTTGATTCGACCACGTTCTGAGGGGCCTTCCCAGGCCTAAAACCACGTATCCGGGCAACTTCCTGGAATCCCTTTACAACATCGTTCCATTCTTTGGTCACGCGTTCCGGAGGCAACTCGACCCTCAATGACGCCAAACAATTCGGTAAATTCTCGACTTCTACGTTCATGGAAACTTAGCGAATGCCAAGCCTAGACCTGATCCGGTATCGGGGCAAACGGTTCTAGGTTTTAGGTTCAAGGTTCGACGTTCGATTCAGATGTCGCATCGTTGAAGCCGTCGTGCAGAGGCGCGGTGCGCAACCTAAAACTTAAAACCTAGAACTTCTGGTCCGGAAACGTTCACAACCCGCTCTCAGCCACCCAGCGATGCATATCACCCTCGCCGACCGGACCTACTACAGCCAGGCCCATACGAGCGGGATCAAAACAGAGACGCGCAACTGCTTGGATCGCTTGGGGTGTGACTTCTTTGACTTTCGCTTGGACTTCTTCCGGATGGATCACGTACTCGTAAGCAATAATGGATTCGCCCATCCACATGATCTGATTAGTGGTGCTTTCCAAGCTAAGTTCGTTTTGGCCGATCGTATACTCCTGCGCTTGCCGGAGCTCTTTCTCACTTGGCGACTCGGCGCAGAATCTCTCCAATTCATGGCGGATTGCTCGAAGGGCGCTCTTTAATTTGCCCGGTTCTAATCCAACGCAGATGCTCATCAATCCCGAATCTTCGAGCACGAGCGTTCCGCTATGCACCGAGTAACAATAGGCGTAGCGCTCCCTGAGCTGTTGGAACAGGCGAGAACTCATATTCTCGCCCAGGATAACGCTGAGAAGCTTCAGAGCATGGCGGCGGTCGTCGTTTCTATCGATGGCGTGATAACCCAGCGCTAAATGCGTTTGCTCGGTTCCTTCCTTGGCTACCGCCATCCGGTTTTGGAGCTTGGTCCCATTCCAACGATCAAATTCCGGAGGAGCTCCCGCCGGGAGATCGCCCATCGCAGATTCGAACCTGCTGACCACCTCTTCATGACGGCATCGTCCCGCCACCGTGACCACCGTGGTGTTTCCATTGTAATTCCGCTCGATGTATTCAACTAGCTCGCGCCGGCGAATCCGATTAATCGATTCCAGCGAGCCGGTCAACGGCCGGCCCAAAGCATGGCGCGGCCACATGACTCCGCTCAACAACTCTTGGGAAAACTGGGAGGGTTGATCGCGATACATCAAAATCTCTTCGCGAATAACGTCACGTTCTCGCTCGATCTCGACATCCGCCAAAAGCGAGTTGCGAAACATGTCGGTCAGCACATCCGCCAGAATGTCAAAGTAATGCGCCGCAGCTTTCGCGTAAAAGCAGGTGTGATCTTCGGTAGTAAAAGCATTGATAAATCCTCCCACCCCTTCCACCTCTTCCGTCAACCGCTGAGCGTTCCGTGTCTTAGTGCCCTTAAATAGAAGATGCTCAAGAAAGTGAGAAATGCCGCAGTGTTCCTCGGGTTCGTGGCGGCCGCCTACCGCGACCCAAATGCCCACACTGACACTCTTCATTTGGGGCATCTCGCAGGTCGCAACCCGAATCCCGTTCTTGAGCTTTGTTGTCTGATATACCATTTGTCGAATCGTCAGATAGTCAGACGTAAGATTTGCGGACGCATCATGTTCCAGTTTTTACTTTAGTTGTCTCAACGCCGAATAAGCTCCGAGCTAGTTCCAAATCACTCGGATACGTAACCTTCAAATTCCAGTCTCCGCTCTGCATAACGCGCACAGGAAATCCGGCCATCTCTGCCGCCGAAGTCTCGTCCGTGACCCTGGCTCCGCGAGCCAGCACCAACTCATACGCGGCAACCAACCAATCTCGCCTGAAGATTTGTGGCGTTTGCATCGTCCACAGCCCTGAGCGGTCAATACTGCCGACTACCAAACCATCACTATCGGCTTTTTTCAATGTCTCGACCACTGGAGCCGCTAATGCAACTGCTCCGAATTTAGTTGCGAGGAGCATCGCTTTGGAAATGGTCGCACTCGAAATCAGAGGCCTGGCGCCATCATGTACGGCGACCACGTCAGCACCTTCACTTAGGGCCCCTAAGCCTTTCCAGACCGACAAATGCCGATCCGCGCCGCCGGTTACGACCGCTGCTACCTTCTTAAGCCCATATTCTCCCACGAGGTTGCCGAACGGCTTGATGCGTTCTTCGTTCGCAACCAATACGATCTCATCCACTTCCGGACAGTTCTCAAACCTTTCCAAGGTGCGGATAAACAACGGTCTTCCGCCCAAGTCCGCAGTGAGCTTGTCGAATCCCATTCGCTGACTATTGCCCGCGGCCACTACAATCGCTGCTCTCATTAAAAAGGCCCAGAGTGCACTTAACCGAGGCCAATCGGCTATACAAGCCGATCCGCTACCAAATGACAAGCCTAAAGGAGACTTCACAGTCAGCATGCAGCGTCTGTAGATTACAGTTTTGTAATTTACTGACCCGCCTCGCATAACTCCCATCTGTCTTCTAGGTCCCATTCGTTCCGCGTCCTAACGCCACACTAACCTTTCTCGGCGGGTGACCGCGAACCCTACTCAGGGGAGAGCGTCCCGAACAAATTGACTCAAGGTCTTACCGTCGACGCGGCCTTCGGCTTTCTCAATCGCGATTTTCATGACCTGACCGAGCTGCGCCTTCGAGGTGGCCTTACTCTCGGTAATCGCGCCCTGAACCAACGCGCTTATCTCCTCATCCGACAATGGCTTAGGAAGATATTGGGTGAGTATCTCCATTTCACGCCTCTCTTTATCCGCTAGCTCGGGCCGGCCACCGGTTTCAAAGCCCGCGATTGAGTCCTCCCTCTGCTTAATTTGTTTACGCAGCACAACCAGAGCTTCGGGATCAGACAGTTTGCCACCGGCCCCGTATTTCTCGATTGTGGCATTCATCAGCGCCGATTTCGCCATCCGCAAAACCGAGAGCCGTTCGGCCTGTTTCGCTCGCATCGCGTCTTTAAGATCAGCCTCGATCTGGTCTTGGATCGTCATGGAGGAACGTAGATTAACCTCGAGGTGAAGCAATGAGAACGCGCGGGGAGGCCAGACTTCGCCGCGTCGTCTTAGACTCCCAACGTCGCCCCATTGTCCGAGCCTCGGGAGGCTATGTCGGGCAGCTACGTCTGGCAAGCCGGGAACGCGATAAACGAACGCAGGATGCGGTAGGGCGAAAAACTCGGCGCGCCCTCGATGCGGTTTCGCTATTTGGCTAATCCGCGCCGGTTTTGAGCCGCGACCTACCGCGCGCCATGCTCCAAAATCTCATGCGGACCGAGTGTTAAAAATTGAAGGTTCCGATCGAGATGCCACGTGCACGGAACGGCTCAAAACCAGCGCTGGTTAACTCATTTGCAAAATCAATATCGCGGGCGCGCCGAGTTTTTCGCCCTACCGCATGAGCTGTTTCATTCGTTGCGTTCCCGCGCGTTGCCGGCGACCTCAGCGTTCCCGGCGTTTCCACCGGTTTCTCCTGGTTGAATCCGGAAAATCAGGCAATATATCCGACATGCGTTTGCATGTGGCCGCAGTTGTACTGGGTTTCTATTTTCTTCAGGCTATCCCGGCAACTGCTTCACTTCCGTTTAGCACGGTGTTTCGAGGCGAACCGATTTTTGAGATGTTGGTGCGCAAAGCAGAGGAAGAAGGCTGGCGTTCGCGGCCCATCGGAGAACGAATGGTTTTGGTGGGAAAAGCGCTCTTGGGGACGCCTTACCGAAGTTTCACCCTGGAAATTGACGATCACGTTGAGGCGCCTTCGGTCGATTTCCTAGGGATGGACTGTTGGACTTTTTACGAGATCGCTCTTGGATTTTCCCGAATGCTCGAATTGAAGTCGAGCGGATACGCTCCTCAGGATCTTTTGGCGATGATCGAGCTGGATCGCTATCGCGGTGGACACTGCAACGGTCTGTACACCTCGCGTCTGCACTTTCTTGAGGACTGGATTTATGACAACGAGAGACGCGGCTTAGTGAAGAATATGACCGTCAGTCTTGGTGGAGTTCCTATGCGAGGCCGTTATCTCAACGAGATGAGCCGGTATTGGAGAAGCTCGCGTTATCTGCGGCACAATCCCGGCCTGGTGCCCGCGATCCGGAATATGGAAGAAACTGTCGCTTCCCGGACGATTTACCACATCCCGCGGGAACAGGTTGCAGCGATCGAGCCAGGGATCCGCAGCGGCGATATTATCTGCATCACCGGGCGCGGGCCTGAAGGATTTACAGAGCACGTCGGAATCGCATACCGGGACGGAGTCGGCGTATTGCACTTTATGCACGCCTCCAAGGACGAACACCAAGTGATGATCGATGTCGCCCTGCATCAGTACATCTATCGCTATCACAAGTTCGCCGGCATCATGGTGGTGCGGCCGCTGGACGTGAGCCCGGGTGAGAATTCGCATCTCGCTTCAGCGCAGTGAAGCCTGTAAGCGCCGAAAGTAATCAGTAAGACACTAATCAGTAAAACAGCGACTCGGCACGTGCTTGCGTCTAGCGTCAAACCGCGAGCCATTTAGACATTCGGGGGCGTTTTAAATCGAAGACAGGCTCGCCCTCCTCTCAAAAACCCACTGATTACTGATTACTTTGTCTGTGCACCCCGACACCCATCATCACCCAGGACTCGCTAAGTCATCACTTCTGGTCCATACTGAAATTATGGCGGCGACACCTTCTACGATGGTAGAACTAGGGCTGAAAGCCCCGGATTTCCACCTGCCGAATGTAGCCGATGGCAGGATGGTCAGTCTTTCCGACTTTTCGAGTCAGGCTCTGCTGGTGATGTTTATTTGCCGGCATTGTCCTTATGTTTTGCACGTCAAACCGGAGCTAGCTCGCTTGGCGACGGACTACAGAAGGGAGAATGTCGGTATCCTGGGGATCAGCTCCAATGATGCTCAACACTATCCGGACGACGCTCCCGAGAAGCTGGTTGAACTGAGCCGAGATCTAGGCGTGCCGGTTCTTTATGATGAGAGCCAAGCCGTCGCCAAAGCATATCGAGCCGCATGTACCCCAGACTTTTTCTTATTCGATGAAGAGCGTCGACTCGTCTACCGCGGCCAGCTCGACGATAGCCGCCCCGGGAGCAGCCGGCCGTTGACCGGCCGTGATTTGCGTTCGGCAATAGATGCGGTTTTATCCGGTAAATCGGTCGCCACTGAACAGAGAGCCAGCATCGGGTGTAACATTAAATGGAAACCCGGTAACGCGCCGGATTATTTCCGTTGATTGGGCGGGCTGAACTCGCTCAGTGCACTACTGAATAGCAAATTGGTTCAGCGACCTCATACCGGATGATTTGCTATCTGCTGTCTGAGATTTGCTATTCGGAGCGAGCCTAAGGCGCGTTTCGCCGGAGCCTGGCCCTACCAAATTTCGTCCCGCAATGATCGAATGATCGAACCGATAAATGTTCACTTGAACATATCTTTCAACCATGCATGTTGCTCACATGCATCCGTCCGCTGCTCCAAATCTTTCCGGTTGGGGGGAGAAGATCCTCGGACGCGGTTCAAGCATCAATCCAGTCAACCGGTTCGAGGCAATACATTACGACGTGGATGAATGGTGCGATCCCGGATCTCCATCGCATATCCGCACCCAACTGTTTCGCGACGACAGTCAAACTATCATCGCGCGCAACCAAAGTCCGGATGTTGGTTTCGAAACCAGCGTCAACCCCTACCGCGGATGCGAGCACGGTTGCGCGTACTGCTACGCCCGGCCCACACATGAATACTTGGGGTTCTCGGCTGGAATCGATTTTGAATCTAAAATTTTGGTGAAGTTGAATGCTGCTTCTCTCCTGGCAGCGGAGTTAAACCGGCCCGGTTGGCATCCGCGAACCGTGACCATGAGTGGGGTCACAGATTGTTATCAACCGATCGAAAGAAAGCTCGAGATCACGCGCGCCTGTCTGCAGGTGCTGGCGGATTTTCGGAACCCGACCTTTATCGTTACAAAGAACCATTTAGTTACCAGGGACTGCGACCTCTTATCAAGCCTAGCTGCGCATGGGGCCGCTGGCGTAACCGTCTCAATCACCACACTGGACGCAAGCTTAGCTCAAAAGTTAGAGCCGCGAGCTTCCAATCCCCGATCCCGGCTGGCTGCCATTCGTGAGTTATCGAATGCTAACATCCCGGTAGGGGTCAACGCCGCTCCGATTATCCCTGGCCTAAACGATCACGAGATACCGGCCATCCTGACTGCCGCGGCTGAAGCTGGCGCTCAATTCGCCTATTACACGATCGTGCGTCTGCCATTAGCTGTTTCCACCATTTTCATCAACTGGCTCGAGACTCATTTCCCGGATCGAAAGAACACCGTTCTTGGCCGCATCCAATCGATGCGGGGAGGGAAACTCAACGAATCCGCATTCGGGCAAAGAATGCGAGGACAAGGGATTTTTGCCGAACAGATCCGCAAAATCTTTGAGGTTAGCTGCCGGCGAGCGGGATTAGACCAGGACCACGTGGAGCTGAACACAAAAGCGTTCCGGCGCATTGAGCCGAATCAGTTGGGGCTGGATCTGTAGGGCGCCCGACTACGCCCATCGTTTAGCCTCTGGGAGGCTACGTCGGGAAAACCGGGAACACACGGGAACGCCGGGAACAGTAGGAAGCGCTGGGACGGGGAACGGATGGGACCTATGGGACTCATGGGACTAATAGGAATGAGTAACATGTCTCGCCTGTCCTAAAACTCCCATCGAACCGGTTGCAGGCCGTCGCATGTTGCCGCATTCCGGACTAGCCCGACGTGGCCTCCTGAGTTTTCGACGAGGGGCGAGGTCGGGAGTCCAAGCGACGGGCGGAGTCGGGCGTTGACGTCGTTGTTCCCATACCTGACGCTCCGGCCTATGCATCAGAAGCTCAGGCCACCTCATCACGTCCAAGCGACGATCGGCCTGGCGCTGGCTTGTCTTTTCTGGGGGTTGAGCTTTCCGGCTAGCAAGGCGCTTACGCTGCTTTACCTCAAAGAAATTCCAGGTGAGTCGAGTTGGTTCGTCGTCGGCTTACAAGGGACCCTGCGTTTCGGCATCGCCGGGATTTTAATGGTCATTTTGAGTTGGCGAGCCCTCTCGTCCCTGACCATGCGCGAGAGCACGCAGGGGCTTTTGCTAGGGCTCTTCGGAGGCGTGGGTATGGTTTTTCAAGTGGACGGATTAGCCTATACGCCCGCCTCCACTTCCGCATTCCTGACTCAGACCTACTGCATTTTGGTACCGCTTTATCACGCCGTAGTCGCGCGACGTTTCCCGCGTCCAGTCCAAATAGTCGCAACCGCCGGTGTGATCGCAGGAATCGTTATACTGAGCAAAATCGATTGGACCCAATTTCGTATGGGCCGAGGTGAATTCGAGACTTTGCTAAGCACGATGTTTTTTACGGTCCAGATTCTCGTCCTGGATGCTCCTCAATTCTTTCGGAACCGCACGAAGATGGTTTCTACGGTGATGTTTATCAGCACGGCCCTGGTATTTGCCGTCGTTTCTATTCTATCAAATCACTCGTTCGATAGTTACAAACGCGCGGCCGGTATAGGCCAACAGTTCTATCTCATCGCCATTCTGGTGACCTTTTGCACCCTTCTAGCGTTCAACCTGATGAATCGCTGTCAGAAATATATTCCTGCTAGTGAAGCCGCTTTGATTTATACGCTGGAGCCGGTGTCAACGTCTTTGTTTGCGATCTTCTTGCCGATCTGCTTGTCCGTATTAGTCGGAGTCGAATACGATAACGAACGACTCTCGATGAGCCTCCTGATTGGGGGCGGCCTGATTTTGTTCGCGAACTTAGTAATGCAAATCTGGGGTCACACACCCGTACCTCATGCCGGCGAGACACCGGCCCCAACGACAGCGCACCCGGGCGACGTGTCGAATTAGAACCCGTTGCTCTCGTTGATGCACTTGACAGGCCAGTCTAGCCGAATCCACACTGGGACTATGCGCCGCTGTTACCTTCTGCTCGCCTTAACCGGCTTTGCGCTTAACTGCCTCGGCCAAAACGCTTCTGACTGGTCGAAAGTCGCGGATCTTGAGAAACAGCGCGAGGAAAAACCGCAGGCTGGAGAGAATGCGGTGGAATTCTACGCCGGACGAAAGAAAGCGCTCCACGACGCAGCAGCAGATTTTCTGCAGAAGCATCCGGACGATCCGAACGCAGCCAGCGCACTGTTGTGGAAGATCGACAACACCGATTTTTCAGGACCCGCTGAACAAAGAACCGCGGCGCTTGCGGACCTCTCGACTGAAACCGACGCATTTTTGAAGGCACATCCACAATCGGCGGCTAGCGAAACCCAACTTCGCGAAACTTTGCTCTACTGTTATCTGGACAACGACGATCTGATTCATACGCCGCAACAGGCCGGGGATCTAGCAGCCAAGATAGGACAGTTCCTGGCGAATCACCCGCAAGTTGAAAACCGCACGAAGCTTCAGATCGTGCAATCCAGCATGTTGCTGAGAGAAGATCAGGCTAAAGGCATCGCCTTTCTGGAGCAGCTCAGCAAAGACTCAAATCCCGAACTGGCTGAAGCCGCCAAGGCAGCTCTGACCAAAGCCCGCCTGATCGGCACAAAGCTCGACCTTTCATTTGTCGATTCTCAAGGCCGGCCGGTCGATCTGAATCAACTTGCCGGGAAGGTCGTGCTAATCGATTTCTGGGCATCATGGTGCCCGGATTGCGCCAGGGAGATGCCGCAGGTTCAACAGGTATATAAGGCATTCGAGTCTAAAGGCTTTGCGATTCTAGGTGTTTCTTTGGACAAAGACCGGCGAGCTATGGACAATTATATCGCGAAGCATTTGATCCCCTGGCCTCAATACTTCGATGGAAAAGGTTGGAAGAACGATCTGGTCACAAAATACTCCGTTCACGAAATTCCGGAGATGTGGATCATCAACAAAAAGGGTGTTGTTGAGACAACGTCCGCCGACGTCACCCAATTGGCTTCCACCGTACAGCGTCTGGTAGCGGAATAGAGCTGCTTGAAGATGAGTGAGCAGCCAGCCGCCATCGGTATCATAGGAGGAAGCGGCCTCTATCAGATTAGTGGGTTAGAATCGACCAGGGAGATAGAAGTTGATACTCCCTTTGGTAAACCTTCCGCCTCGATCGTGGCTGGGCAGTTACACGGCCGCCCAGTTTACTTTTTGCCCCGGCACGGCCGAGGCCATCGGATCTTGCCAACCGAATTAAATCACCGGGCGAACTTATTCGCCTTGCGGTCTCTGAATGTGCGATGGCTGATCAGCGTCGGCGCCGTCGGTAGTCTCCAGGAGAACTATCATCCGCGCGATATCTTATTGCCGTCTCAATTCTTCGATCGAACCAGTCAACGCGCCCTGTGGACATTTTTCGGCGAAGGCATCGTCGCCCACGTTTCTTTTGCGGATCCGGTAAGCCCAAAGTTGAGAGCAATTGCCGCCGACGCAGCCCGAGCCGTCGGTTGTCGGGTTCATGATGGTGGAACTTACGTAAATATGGATGGGCCGGCTTTTTCAACTCGGGCTGAGTCCGACTTCCACCGAAAAATGGGGTTCGATGTGATCGGTATGACGAACCTGCCGGAAGCAAAACTCGCCCGGGAAGCCGAAATCGCTTTTGCCGCCATCAGTCTGGTGACGGACTACGATTGTTGGAAGGTTGACGATGAGCCGGTAACAGCCGAAACGGTAATCCAACATCTGCTCGCAAACGCCGAGGCGGCTCGACAGATTATCCCGAGGATAGTCGAGCAGATCCCGGAAGAGCCAAATTGGCCGGAGCATCGAGCATTAGACTCAGCTCTGATTACTGATCGGAAACTTTGGCCCCCCGCGACGGTTAAGAAGTTAGAAGTCATTTTGAAAAGATTCCTGTGAACATGCGTTATCTCCTGGGTTGGTTTTTTGCACTCTTTAGCATGATCTCTTGGGCGGCAGCCGAAGACACACCGGCCGCCAGTTCAAGCCCTTCGCCGTCACCAGCATCCTCACCTGAAGCTCCCACCGGGGCGCCCAAGCCGGCGACCTGGTTCAGCGTCAACGTCGATGGTCCCTACATCGCGATGACCTTCGATGACGGGCCCAGCCCCGCAACCACACCGCGACTTCTAGACATTCTTAAGCAGCGCAACATCAAGGCGACTTTTTTCATGATTGGTCAGAATGCCCAAGCTAATCCGACCATCGTTCAACGCATTCTGGCAGAAGGACATGAAATCGGAAACCACTCTTGGACACATCCTCAGCTTTCGAAATTGTCCGATGACCGGGTCACGGAAGAGATCACTAAAACCCAGGACGCGATCAAGAATGCATGTGGTTATACGCCAGTGCTGTTGAGGCCGCCGTACGGGGCGATCACAGCCCGGCAAAAGGAATGGATCGAGAAACAATTCGGCCTGAGCGTCATCATTTGGTCAGTCGACCCTTTCGACTGGAAACGGCCGGGCGCTTCTGTGATCGAGCAGCGGATTCTAGCCGGTGCGCGTCCCGGGGCGATCATTCTCTCCCACGATATCCACAAACAGACGGTCGATGCGATGCCGGCTACACTCGATGCGCTTGCCGCAAAAGGGCTCAAGTTTGTGACCGTCAGTCAACTGATCGCGATGAACAAGCCCAAGAGCAGCGCCAGCCCGAGCCCGCAATCGCGTCCGTCGGGTAGTCCTCGCCCAAGTCCATCGAAGAAACACACTAAGCTCGCTGGAAACTGATCGGTAGGGACGAGCTCCCGCTCGTCCGTATGAGGCAGCCGGCTGGCCAAAAGACCAAACGCTGGGCGTCACACGGATGGGACGTACGTGACATATGAGACTAATGAGTCAGGTCCCATAAGTCCCATCTGTCCCATAGGTCCCATCCGTGTGACTTCTCGACGCGCACCCGCCGCAGGAGCTCATCCCTACCGCTAGCTAAGCAGGGCGATTCTGCTACCATAGCCGCATCGAATGGTAGTTGAGGCATATCTCGAGGCGCGTGCTCGGCTCGCCGGCGTGGTGGGAAACTTGGTTTCTCTCGCCAGAGAAACTGACGAGAGCCCGGAGACGGTCGAAACATTGCAGACTCTTTCGCGCAGTCTGGCGGATCCACTACTCTTTGTGGTGGTTGGCGAGGTCAAGGCTGGGAAATCCTCTTTGCTGAACGCAGTATTTGGGCAGGAGTTTTGTAAGGTCGATGTTCTACCTGCCACCGATAAGATCTACGTTTTTAAGTACGGAGAAACCGAGCACGATGTGGCGGTATCGGAGCATTTAACCGAGCGTTATCGGCCGATCCCGTTTCTAAAGAATTTTAATATCGTCGACACGCCCGGCACGAACACGATCGTTGCCAGCCACCACGAAATCACGACCAGCTACGTGCCCTTGGCAGATTTGATCGTGTTCGTTTTTTCCGTGGCCAATCCGTGGGCAGCCTCGGCTTGGGAGTTTCTTCGGCTGCTGGGGAATCGATGGAAGAAAAACATCGTGTTTGTCTTGCAACAGGCGGATCTACGTTCGCCTGAAGAGGTTGAGATCATTATCAAGCACCTCGACCAAACGATTCTTCAGATATTGGGCTCGAGCCGCCCGATCTTCGCGGTTGCGGCGAAGAAGGCGCTTCAGGCCAAACTCAAGTCGAACCCACCAGAAGAGAAGCTTTGGCAAGAAAGCAACTTTGCCGCCCTGGAAAAATGGATTTCTGAGACCGTGACCCAAAGCGAGCAACGAGGCGGCAAGCTGCGTTCGACGGCTCAAACCGCTCAGGTTGTCGCCAACGCGATCCAAGTTCGCTTGCAGAGCTCCGTGGACCTGTTGAAATCAGATCAGGAAAAATTAGGAACGATTCGGCGATCTTTGGAGGCGCGAAAAGGGCAAACCCTCCGGCAAGTGGGAGGTTTTATCCGGGAGATGGAAATGGCTTACGATAACTGTCGGGAGCGGGGTGAAAAGCTGCTCGAAGAACGACTAACCCTGATGCAGACGTTCAAAATGATCTTTTCCGGCGGCCGTTGGGAAAAGGATTTTCAGGACCAAGTGGAACGCGACGTCAGGACAAAGGTACAAGAACAGATCGAACACGCGCTCGGCTTGCTCGAATCCGATCTGCGCGGCATTTGGCACGATTTACAGGAACGAGTGCAGGTTCAATTCGACGCCAAGCGACAAGTACGCGCCGCCGCCGCGCTCCCCGGGTTCCTGAGCCAGCGTGGAATCATTCTACAAAAGCTACAACTTACGCTCCTGGAACAAACATCGGATGCAAAGATCAAAGAGCAGCTGCAAAGCTGGTTTGGCGAAACCGCTCGTTGGCTCCGGGTTCCAGCCGGAGTCGCTGCCGCCGGCGGAGTTTTTACGATCATTGCCGCCCTAGCCCACGCCGCGATTCTGGATGTAACCGGAACCGTAGCCGGCCTCGCAGCAGCCGCGGGAACCGTGTATGCCGTCCTGCGGCGACGTCATATTTTGAGGGAGTACCGCCGGCGGATGAACGAGAAACGAGCCCAACTTTCGGAGGCGGTCGAAACCCAACTGCGCAACGCCATCACGGCTTTCTACCATGAGGTCGGAGCCACGTTCGATCCGTTAGAGAGTTTCTGCCTCGCGGAAGCGCACCGTATCATGCCGTTAAGAGAACGTGTTGATGAGATCGAGCGTTCGCTGGTGGAGTTGAAGCTGGGAATGGATCGGTAGGAGTGCCCGAGGAATGGAGGGGAGCCGCTTCATCACATTGCAGCTTTAGCGGATGGATAAGCAGGCGGCTCCCGGGGACGTTTCGACGTAACGCAGTTCTATAGCCCTCCTAAGCCATGCCCCGCAAAACGGCGCTCTGGATGAAAATGTCAAGCTGGGTAGTTTGCGGGAGCCGCCTGCTTGACACACGTTTCGGCCGAATTCTGCGGTGGGTACAAATCCGCGAGGTCGTTGATGGCCGCGCCAAAGCGGCTCCCCTCCAGGCTGCTGCCTCTGGACGCCAGGTTCCGCTTATGGCAGGCTCCGCCCCAACATTTCTTCATGAGCCGCTTTTTGCGTAGACTAGTCAGCGCCGTCGCTATGTGGGCGATAGCATTAGCGGTCGTCTTTACCGGAAACGAAGTCGTTTTCTTCCTATTGATCGCGGCACTGGGATTGGCCGGGCTTTGGGAATACTTTCAGATGATCGAGAAGTCCGGGATGCGGTGTTTCAAGGCATTCGGCATGTGCTGCGGCGCCGCTTATTTCATCGGAAGCTTCCTGTTCTTCAGATCAAACGGACCCGATGCCGACTATAACTTCGAGACCCTCGTGCTCCTGGTTTTCTTATTTGGGGTCTTTGCGCGGCAAATGTTTCGACCCACCACCAAGCAAGCACCGTTGGAAACCATGGCATACACCCTATTCGGGCTGCTCTACGTTTCATGGTTGTTCAACTTCTTAACGAAGATCATTTATGTCCTGCCGCAGGACCAGAATGGTCATCCGGTCGGCCAATTTTACGTCCTTTATCTAGTCATTGTTACAAAGTTCAGTGACATGGGCGCGTATCTGGTGGGGAGCAAAATCGGACGTCATCTGATGGTCCCACACATCAGTCCCGCCAAGACCTGGGAAGGATTCATCGGCTCGCTGGTGTTTGCGGCGCTGGGAAGTTGTTTATCGCTTCTGGTGCTACCCAAAGAGTTGCACGCACTGAACTGGTTACACGCGTTGATCCTGGGCGTACTCATTGGCTTAGCCGCGGTGGTCGGCGATCTCGGCGAATCGATCTTGAAAAGAAGCACAGGTGTGAAAGACTCAGGTTCTGTCTTGCCCGGAATAGGCGGCGTGCTAGACCTGATCGATAGCCTCTTGTTTACTGGTCCTTTGCTTTACTTTTATCTTAGGCTCTTAGCCCGATGAGAAAACGCCGTGTCATTCTCCTGGGTGCTACCGGGTCGATTGGCTCTAGCGCCATCAAGGTAGCGGAAACCATTCCTGATCGAATGCAGATCATCGGCATGGCCGCGAATCGCAACGCCCGGCTATTGGCGCAAGCCGCCAACCGCGCGCTTCCGGAGGCGATTTGCCTGGTCGACGCAGCCCATCTCGATGAGCTGCGATCCTCCCTGGAGTATTCGCCGGAAATCCTGACCGGTGAGACAGGCCTTGAAACCCTTGCCCGCATGGGCGGCGCTGACCTGGTGTTGGTCGCGATTGTCGGTACGACGGGATTAAGACCTGCTCTGGCTGCGATTGAGACCGGAAAAGACCTCGCAGTTGCCAGCAAAGAGATCCTGGTGATGGCAGGCGAGACGGTGATGACACAGGCCAGCCAGAAAGGCATCAAAGTGTTGCCGGTGGATAGCGAGCATAACGCGATTTTCCAATGCCTCGAGGGTAAGCCAAAGCATGAAATCAGTAGCCTGATTTTAACGGCTTCCGGTGGACCGTTCCGGAAATTGAGCTCCGACCGTTTGGCCTCCGTCACGGTTGCTGATGCTCTCAATCATCCCACTTGGAAGATGGGTCGCAAAATCAGCATCGATTCCGCAACACTCTTCAACAAAGGACTCGAGATGATTGAGGCGCGCTGGCTCTTCGATATCCCGATGGGTCAAGTTCAGGTGCTCGTTCATCCACAAAGCATTGTGCACTCGATGGTCGAGTTTGTGGACGGTTCATTGCTGGCACAGTTGAGCCATTCTGACATGTGTTTCCCGATCCAGTACGCCGTTACTTGGCCCGAACGGATTCCTAATGCCTTGAAACCGCTTCGCCTGGCGGAGCTCGGACGTCTGGAATTCGAAGAACCGCGATATGACGATTTCCCGGCCTTGCGACTTGCAAGAGAGGCGGGCGAGATGGGAGGAACCATGCCGGCTGTTTTGAATGCGGCCAATGAAATAGCCGTCGAAGCGTTCTTAGAGGGCCGGATCACGTTCCCGCGGATCTGGTCCCTCGTGGAGGAAGCGATGAACCGATCGGACAATTTTGCCAGACCAAGCCTGGATGATATAATCCACGCTGATGGCCAAGCTCGCGATTTGGTTCGAGGGGCCTTGGCGCAGTAATAGAATATGATCCTGAATATCTTAAGGGTAGGGTTGATCGTCTTCGAGGTCCTACTCATCTTTAACCTGCTCATCATCGTTCATGAGCTAGGACACTTTCTCGCCGCCCGCTGGCGAGGTTTACATGTAGACAAATTCGGTGTCTGGTTTGGCCGGCCGATTTTAAAGCGCACGATCGGAGGCGTTGAGTTCAGCCTGGGTTGGATTCCGGCAGGTGGATTTGTGCTGCTACCTCAGATGGCTACGATGGAAGCGGTCGAGGGCAAAGCCGCGGTCAGCGGTTCGGACTTACCGCCAATCAAACCGCTCGACAAAATCATCGTGGCGGCGGCGGGACCACTCTTCAGCTTTCTATTAGCCCTGCTTTTCGCAACCATCGTCTGGATCGTCGGCAGACCGATGGCGGAAGCGGATACTACTACGGTCATCGGTTATGTTGCACCCGACGTTCCGGCTGCCAAGGCCGGCTTCAAACCGGGTGATAAAGTTCTCGAAGTCGATGGTCATCCCGTCAATCGATTCAATGGGATGGTGGACAGTATCGGCTGGTACGTTGTCCGCAGCGAGGGCGCAACCATTCCGTTTAAAGTTCAGCGCGGCGATCAGACCCTGACCATCAATTCGGGCTTCGAAAAACCGGAGACCACCGGCTGGGAACGAAAGTCATTGCGCCAAGTCGGGCTGCAACCGGCTATTACTCCGATTGTTGCCAAGGTAGCGCCTGATTCCGAAGCCGCGAAAGCCGGATTGGAAGCAAATGACGAAATCGTCGATATCGGCGGCCAGAAAATCTACTATCTCAAACAGATATCAGAATGGGCGCAGCAACATTCCGGGCAACCTCTCCCTCTGACGGTTATTCGCGACGGACGCAGCTTTCAGGTCGATATGCAGCCGGGCCGTTTGGTGATTTCCGGCGTCATCGAAAATAGCCCGGCGGATGTCGCGAAGCTCCAGAAGGGCGACAAAATCATCGCGTTGAATGACCAGCAGATCTATGACATCGACGCGATCAATCAATACGTCGACGCCAACCCGGACAAAGTGCTTACTTTGACTGTTCGGCGGGGGAATCAGACGATTGCGGCTCGGATCCGGCCCGCGATCCCAGATCGGCCAATTGCTCAAGAAGGAAAAGCGCACCCGATCATCGGCTTCTATACGGGCGAGAATACGGATGGGATCACTTGGGATGCCGGCGGTAAAATGACGACCGCTCATATTTCACCCATTGAGCAGGTTTTCGCCGGTGTCGAAACGATTACGAACACGATCGGTGCGCTGCTCTCACCGCAGTCGGATATTAAGCTCCAGCATCTGAGCGGTCCGGTGATGATCATGCGGACCTATTATCTGCTGTTCCAAAGCGATTTTGGTTGGCAGTTAGCTCTCTGGTTTAGCGTGGTATTCAACATCAACCTGGCAATCATTAATCTGCTGCCGATTCCAGTGCTCGATGGTGGGCATATTCTCTTGGCCATCCTGGAGGCAATCCGGCGCCGGCCGCTCAATATTCGGGTGCTGGAAGTGTTGCAGGGCGCCTGTGCAATCTTGCTGATCGGCTTCATGCTCTACGTCTCATTCTACGACGTGCAGGATTCCGTTAGCGGAAATCAGAAACCGGCGTTTAATCATCCCGTTCAACCTGCTCCTTCCGAGAACCAATGAAGAATCCAGCCTACTGTCCGGATCCATGGGCATATCACAGACGGCTTACCCGCGAAGTTAAGGTCGGTAACGTCCGCGTGGGCGGCAGCAATCCGATCCGGGTCCAATCCATGTTGACCTGCGACACCATGGATACGGAAACCTGTATTGAGCAGACTTTGGACTTGGTAAAGGTTGGTTGTGAAATTGTCCGGATCACCGCCCCGACAGTAAAAGACGCGAAGAACTTACAGTTGATTAAACGGGGCTTGCTCGAGCGCGGCTGTGACGTGCCCATTGTGGCCGATATCCACTTCAAGCCAGAAGCGGCTCTTGAAGCCGCACAGTGGGTTGAAAAGGTTCGGATCAATCCCGGAAACTACGCGGACTCGAAGAAATTTGTCGTCAAGGAATACTCCGACCAACAATACGAAGAAGAACTGGAGCGGATCCGAGGTCGCTTCACTCCGCTGGTCAAGCTGTGCCAAGAACGCGGAATCAGCATGCGGATTGGCACCAATCACGGTTCACTGAGTGACCGCATCATGAACCGGTACGGTGATACTCCCCTTGGAATGGTGGAGAGCGCCTTAGAATTCGCGCGCATCGCTCGCGACCTAGGTTACCACGATTTCATTTTCTCGATGAAGGCCAGCAACCCGAAGGTGATGATCTGCGCCTACCGATTGTTGGTCTCTCGACTCTGTACCGAAGGGGCAGATTGGAACTATCCGCTGCATCTCGGCGTCACCGAGGCCGGTGATGGCGAAGATGGCCGCATCAAGAGCGCGATCGGTATCGGTTCATTGTTAGCCGACGGTCTCGGCGACACCATCCGCGTCTCTTTAACCGAGGATAGCGTCCATGAGATTCCCGTCGCGCAAGCGCTTGTAGCTCGTTACAACGCGAGGAACGCCGATACGCCTGCACGCCCATACGCCGACACGCCTTTACCGTTCGATCCGTTTCACTTCGAGAAACGGGAGACCGAGAAAATCCACTTAAACGGAGTAGATCTTGGCGGTGAGGAATTGATTCGGGTGGCCATATCTCAGATTAATTTTGAAAAGATTGCTCATAAGATCAACAAAATGGGCGACTTCAAACCGGAAATCGTCGTTGAAGACTCCGGCGTGATAGCCGTGGATCCGCGACATAGCGCCAAGATCGCTGAGATCAACAGCGACCCGCAACCTTGTCTGGTAACGGTCCTGGATCACATCGACTTGCCCACGATCACTGCATTTCGATTGCTGGCGACTCAATTACAAGGCCGGCATTCGATCTTGCTGAAGGACACGCTCGTCCCATCGTCGGATGCTCAAAAGGATTTCATACAAACCTTGCTGGAATCGGCCACTAATCTTGGCGCGCTGATCTGCGACGGCATCGGTGACGCGATCCTGGTTCAGGGAGAGCAAGCACCCGGTCAATCCCTGCGTCTCGCTTACAACATTTTACAAGCATCGGGCAGCCGGATCTTCAAAACCGATTACGTTGCCTGCCCTTCCTGCGGCCGAACGTTGTTTAATCTTCAAACGACCACCGGCCGGATCAAAGCCGCGACCACCCATCTAAAGGGCGTCAAGATCGCAATCATGGGCTGCATCGTAAATGGTCCGGGCGAAATGGCCGACGCCGATTTTGGTTACGTCGGAGGCGCTCCAGGTAAGGTGAATCTTTACGTCGGTAAGACCGCCGTAAAATTCAACATTCCGGAAGCGGAGGCGGTTGATCGTTTAGTCGATCTCATCAAAGAACACGGCCGCTGGATAGAGAAACCGGTCGAGGCTGCCGAGGTAATAGCGTAGCCGGGAGGATCGAAAATTTCACCACAGAGGCACAGAGATCACAGAGATAACCCATCGCGACCATCGCTATAATCTCTCCGAACTCTGTGTCTCTGTGGTGAAATTTTTTGGCTTTTTTTGCTTAGGATGACTGCATCGCACCCAAACATCGGATTCGTCGGCCTAGGTTGGCCTGGCGAACGTCACGCAGAAGGGGTTATCGCCTGCTCTCTAGGAACCGTCCATTCTGCTTGCGACCTCAACCAGGAACGTCTCGACAACTTCGTTACGGCATATCGACCTGCACGAGCTTTTACAGACTTTAAGGAGATGCTGGCGGATCCCGCTCTGGATGCAGTCGTGATCTGTCTACCGAATGCGCTCCATTATCCGTTTTCCTTACAAGCATTGCAGGCCGGCAAACATGTCTTGTGCGAAAAACCCCCAACCATGAACGCGGCGCAGATGCGCACGCTTCATGAAGAGGCACAGAAACGAGGGCTCGTTTACTATTTTGGCCGCCAGATGCGGTTTTCGCCGGGGATGCAAGCCGCCAAGAAACTGGTGAAAGAACGGCGATTGGGCGAAATTTATTTCGCTGAGACCATGTGGGTTCGGTCGCGGGGAACACCGGATGGTGTTGACGGCTGGTTCACAGAGCGATCCAAGGCCGGAGGCGGCGCCATCATCGATCTTGGCGTCCATGCAATTGACGCGGCCTGGTATTTAATGGGAACGCCACAACCGCGAGCGATATCCGCGCAGACCTACCAAAAATTTCCGCAACTGGTTAAGAACAACGTCTTCGATGTCGAGGATAACGGCTACGGGATGATTCGGTTCGAGAACGGCGCAACTCTGCTGTTCAAGGTCTCCTGGGCAGCAAATTTGCAGGACGATATCCCGCTTAGTTCGAAGCGCGGTCGTTCGTTGCTGTCGACGCTAATTTACGGACCCAAGGGATCGATCAAGATCATTGACGCCTTTGAAGCGGACACCGACAATTTTCCTTCTCCGATCGTCTTCTTCGAGGAACAACAGGGAGTACCCGCGAAAGTCGACGTCGCGGTACAAGACGAGCGAGGGGCCGCTTTACGCGCATATGAGTTTCGCGAACAAGCGACCAACTTCCTCCGTTGTATTCGCGGCGAAGAAGCCGCGGTCAACAGCTCGAGCCAAGCCGTCCAACTCATGGAGATGTTAGACGCGATCTATCGCTCGAGCCAATTAGGCAGAGAGGTCGCGTTGTAAGTTATAAGTTTTAGGTTGTAGGTTTTAAGTTGTAGGTCGTGCCTCCGGCTTGGGCCGAGTGGTGCGTCGCTGGTCCCACAGTTTCGAGGGCGCGCCACAACTCGACCTAGAACCTACAACTTAAAACCTAAAACTTAGAACTCCTCGCTACCAAACCTGTCCCATTCCGCCGGTCGGGAAGGGTAAGTACTGGTACACCCAGGTCTCGGAAAGAACCTTATCGCCGCTCTTTAAATAAAGCTTCATGTCGACTGGATCATTCCCGGTAGCGGTCAGATCGAACTGAGCGCGCCAATGTCCAGAAACTCCGTCGGGAACAGCTTCGGTGAAGATATAGGAAAACGTACCGCGAGATGCCCATAGCACGGGCTCAGGTTTCACCCCAAAAGGGAGATCAGCCAATGGTCCTCCCAAAAACTCGATCATGAACTTGCGCACGCCTTGCGGCCGAGGTTGGCCTGGGACCCCCCCATTACCCATCCGGGTTGCAACGCAACGAGCGAGAGGCGTTGGAAACGGCTCATCGGCCAGCCAGTGGAGCCGGTAACGCAAACGATAAGAAGTACCTGCCTTAGCGGGGTCACCCGGGACCCACGTCGCAACAATGTTATCGTGAATCTCATCCCCAGTCGGGATCTCGATCAATTGAATCGCTCCCTTCCCAAACGGGTTTAACGGTTCGATCCACAAACTGGGGCGCCGATCATAAAACACGCCGTCTAGATAATGGTCAAAGTTCCGGTCCCGTTGCAGCAGTCCAAATCCGCGAGGGTCAGTGTCATTGAAAGAGGAAACTTCGATGTGCTGTGGAGCATTCAATGGTCGCCAGAGATGTTCACCACCGCTGGTCCACATCGCCAATCCGTCGGAATCATGTACCTCCGGGCGCCAATCGATAGCGGTCGGCTTCTTGGTTTCGGAAAACCAATACATCGAAGTTGCCGGCGCAATCCCAAGTCGCTCCACGTCTTTCCTCAAGAAAAGCGCGGGCTCCACCTCCATAACGACACCCTTGGTCCGGTGTAAATCGAATCGGTACGCACCCGCTATGCTCGGTCCATCCAGCATCGCATAAACCGTCATCACATCCGCATCGGACTTGGGCGTTTCGAAATAGAAT
>JAFAHI010000496.1 GCA_019237325.1 Verrucomicrobiota bacterium
GGAGCCGCCCACGTTCTGGAAAGCCAAATCTCAAACGGAACTCGGCCCATTATTGGGCTAAACCGTTATGCGCTCGAAGATCTGGCCTGGCCGAACCTGGAGACGATCCGCACCCCCGCGAAGAAAAAGAAGGTACACCAGGAGCGACTTGAAGAGTTTCATCGGAGACATGCCGGCGAATCAGAACGAGCGCTAGACCGGCTAGCCGCGGTCGTCGAACACGGAGGTAACACTTTCTCAGAACTGATAAACTGCGTCGAACACTGTTCTCTTGGCCAGATCACCGCTCGTCTCACCGAGGTCGTCGGACGATTCCGCCCAATGGTATAACCGCGCAGAAATAAAACAGATTAACCGCGAATGGACGCGAAGACGAAAAAACTTTAACCGCAGATCGACGCAGATTTACGCAGATAATTTTAATGAAGAATCGCCAGTGCCCTTTCTCCAAGACTATCTGTGTCAATCTGCGTTCATCTGCGGTTAGTTCTTCTGTTATTCGCGTCCATTCGCGTTTTTTCGTGTGCATTCGCGGTTCTAGTTTCAAGGTGTTGCGCGAATGGCGGTAACTAGCGGAACGATTCGGGAGCTCGACCGTCGAGCGAAGATTCTGGTCTGGTTTGGTGCGCTTGTGCTTAAGCTCCTGATGCGGACACTCCGCTGCGAGGTTAAGGATGAGGCCGGGTTTTTCGAGGAAAATGCCCCTAAATCTGTGGTGGCATTGATCTGGCATAATCGGATGTTGGGGTTAACCACTGCGTTCAGCAGGTACTATCCCGCCAGAAAAGGAGCACTGGTTTTAACCAGTGCCAGCCGGGACGGAGCTTATCTGGCGGAGTTCGTCCGGAATTTTGGTGTAGGCTCAGTCCGCGGATCAAGCTCTCGCCGCGGCAGCGCCGCGTTGCTTGATCTGGTGCGCAAACTGAGCGAGGGCTACGACATTTGTATCACACCCGATGGGCCACGTGGTCCCCGCTATTCTTTGGGTCCGGGAGCGGTTTTGTTAGCTCAGCTTTGCAAGGTCCCCCTGATGCCGCTGCTGATCGAGTATAGCAGCTATTGGCGCCTAAAATCGTGGGACGGTTTCGCGATTCCGAAACCATTTTCCAAAGTCGAAGTCACCATCATGCCCCTTATCGAAATCCATCCAACCGTCGGTGACGACGGTAAATTCGAAGCCGAACGCCTCCGGGTCCAAGCCATCATGACCGACCGGCTGCGAATGCGTTAAGCGTTTGGCGTTTGGCGTTCGGCGTTTGGCGTTCGGCGTTCACCATCGCGGTTCACCCTTTTTCCGCAATGGAGCGGTCCGCCCGGTCAGGTGACATATAAGTCCCATTAGTCGCATAGGTCCCATCCGTCGTAACCACCGCTGGTGTTGCACTCAGAAAGCGCGACACGTTCCTGAAAAACGCCAAACGCCAAACGCAAAAAGCTGACCGGTCGGCGCAGAGTCGAGAACTTGCACCGACCGGTCCCTTTGGCTTCTGGCTGGAGAAGATTTTAGGAAACTGTTGTTATTCTTTTTTGAGTCCCGTTCTCGACAAACTTTCGATCCACACTGGGTTCGTCATCTCTGTTATCAGTTGTTCTCAGTGGGTTTCCGGTTTCGCCTTGTCCGATCCTCGAGAACCTATTAAGCAGCTGTTATGCCACGCGATTTTTTGAGCCCGTGCCAGCCCGGTTTTTGGAGGGTTTCTCGAGGAAAAATCTTTATTTAGGACTTTTTGATTCGATAAGAGGCGGACCCTTTTGTCGTCGAGTTTCATCCCGGAACTGGGATGCACATTTGCCGGAATTGGGATAGCGCAGCGCGCAACCCGAAGGGGAGCCGCGTTCCGTTACTCGAGATGATGTTCCGATTCCTGCGCGGACAGACAGCCGTCAGAACGGATTACGGCGGACAAGCAGTCGGGGCTCTGGGGTTGCGACTCTTTACGTCCCCGGCGTTACTTCCATGCGGCAGCGCATCCACTCCTTCAGAATCTTGGCGCCAAGCTTTTCTGTATAGAACTTGATGGCGGGCTCGTTCCAATCCAGAACGGACCATTCGACTCGACCGCAATCTCGTTCCCGGGCAATGCGAAAGAGCTCCTGAAATAACGCCATGGCGATCCCGCGACGCCGATAGTCCGGCAGAACGAAAAGGTCTTCCAGGTAGATCCCAGGGCGGCCGACGAAGGTAGAAAATGTTTGGAAGAAAAGGGCGAATCCGACCGGTTTCCCGGATATCTCAGCCAGAAAAACTTCGACCATTGGCTTAGGGCCCGCCAACGCGCGCCGCAAATCTTCCGGCGTAGATACGACTTCATGGTTGAGCTTTTCGTAAACCGCTAGGTCAACCACAAGCCGGTGAATGGTTTCTGCGTCCTCGGGCTGTGCGAATCGAATCTGAAGATCGCTCATGGTGGAAGAATTGGACAGGGAGGTCTTCTATGCTACAAACGCGTGCATGAGATTGCTAGTAACGGGCGGCTGCGGCTTCATTGGAAGCAATTTTATCCGCTACGTTCTGGAACATTACGACCCGGAAAACATTACCAACGTGGACCTTTTGACCTACGCGGGTTCACTCAATACCACTTCCGATCTGGCTCATCGGTTCAGGGATCGGTATGAGTTCATTCGGGCAGATATCGCGGACCGGAAACGAATGGATGAGATTTTGTCTGCGCATAGCTACTTCGGCCTCATCAATTTTGCGGCGGAAAGCCACGTCGATCGCAGCATCATTTCTCCCGCCGATTTCACCCATAGTAATGTGGTTGGAACCACAGTGCTTTTGGATGCTGCCCGGCGGCATGGAGTAAAACGTTTTTTACAGGTGTCAACGGACGAGGTGTACGGCTCCAATGATGCACCGGTCTCTGAGAAAGCCGTTCTGAATCCGAGCTCTCCTTATTCGGCCAGTAAAGCCGCCGGCGATCTATTGGCCTTGTCCTACCACAAAACTTACGGGCAAGACATCGTGATCACGCGATCCTCGAACAACTTTGGACCGTTTCAATATCCCGAAAAGCTGATTCCTTTGATGATTCTGCGGGCGCTGGCAAATCAGCCACTACCTGTTTACGGCGACGGCCTATATATGCGGGACTGGTTGTATGTAGAAGACCATTGCTCCGCGGTTTTTGATGTTCTGATGAATGGTGTGTCCGGTTCGATCTACAATGTTGCGTCCGGTTCAGAGCATAAGAACATCGACGTCGTGAAGATGATCTTAGGACACCTGAAGCGCAGTGAAGACCTGATTACGTACGTGAAAGACAGGCCGGCGCACGACCGGAGATATAGTCTGGACTCGTCAAAACTCAGAAACGAGATCGGCTGGAAACCGCTACACAACTTTGAATCGACTCTGTTGCGAACGGTCGACTGGTACCGGGTCAACGAGCCATGGTGGAGGTCCGTTGTTGGAGCGGACCGGGCTTCTGCAGGGTGAGGGCCGGAACGAAAGTGATCAGTAGGTCAGTAATCAGTTTAGGAGCTAGGAGCTAGAATCTAGAATCTAGGAGCTAGTAGGGACCGCATGAAATGTAAGAACCCAATGGCAATAGGCACGCGCTCGGCGCTGTTAACGGCGAGGGCATACGGGACACACGAGCCTCCTGGGCCCTGGAGAAAACACATAAGTCCCATGAGTCGCATAAGTCCTATTCGTGCCGCCGCCCCTGAAGTGACGTCACCTCCTAACTCCTAGATTGTAGCTCCTAGCTCCTAAACTGATTACTGACCAACTGATTACTGATTACTAATGACTACGGCCGAGCAACAACCCCGACGCCAACCAGCCGGCTGCCGCTGGGGCTGCCTCCTACTGGCATGCGTGTTTGTTGTTATCGTCGGAGCAATCGCTTGGGGAGCGATTTCCACTTACGAAGGAGCGTATCAGATGACTTCGCCCAGTCCGCGGACATTTCCGCCGATCGCTGAAGATGGTGGCCAAGCTGTTCAGGACAGGCTCCAGCAGGCTCAAGATGAGTTGGCGAAAGGCCACTCTCCTGAGGTTCATCTGACCGCTGACGAATTGAATGCTTGGTTTCTCGGCAGTCCGAATAACCGGGATATGGTCGATGATGTCCGTTTTCGGATCGAAGCAGATTGGCTGGTGGCAGAGGTTAGCCTCCCCCTTAAATTTATGGGGCAACTACCTTTGGTACCCGGGTTCCGCGACCGGTATTTTAACGGTAAATTAGCGGCTCGACTCTCGGTGGATCATGGCCAACTCAAGGTCGAAAGTTTCGATGTGGAAGGAAACGGCGCGAGGATTCCCTGGCTGACCACTGGTCAAGACTTTCGCCAGACTGTTTCCGAAGCCATTAATAAGGGATTGCGAGATAGGAAGCCTGAAGAGCAGGCACTACTCAATGCCATCCAGTCGATTCAGATCGCGAATAACGAGATCGTCGTGAAATTCGGGAAAGGGGAAGCGAAAAAGCCGGGAGGATAGGTGTGCGCCGCCCGGGTTAGCCGGTAGGGGACGGAGTAGACTTAGTGGACCGAGTGGACGTAGTGGATGTATTAACCTGGCCACCAGGTCCACTAAGTCCACTCCGTCCACTTGCGGAGTGCCACGTCTGAGATCACGCTCATCCCTCCCGACCCGCAACCGCTTTCACGATCGCGTCTACTACTTCATCCAGCGGTCGGTTCTCCTCCACCACGAGGGCATCGTGAGGCGTCTCTAACGTCGCCAGCTGGCTCTCAAGGAGTTCCTTGGGAAAAAAATGTCCTGCCCGCTTCTGCAGACGTTCTGCCAGCGTTTCTTTATCCACGTGCAGATACACGAATCGCACCTGAGATAGGTTCTCTGCTAAAATCGTGCGGTAGGTTTCCTTTAAGGCCGAGCAGGCCAGGATAACTGACTTACCTTGACTCAATCGGGAAGCGAGCTCGCTATGGAGGTTGCGTAACCAGGGAAATCGGTCTTCATCGGTTAGAGGGATACTGTGCTTCATCTTCTCGATATTAGCGGGAGGATGAAAGTTATCAGCATCGAGGAACTCGTGATTCAGCTTCTCGGCTAAACGGGTGCCGACGGCCGTTTTGCCTGAGCCGGATACACCCATGAGAACGATGGCGACTGGTTGGTCCACAAACGTAAATCGTTCGTGCGCACCGATCGTTCAAGCAAAGTTCTCCGGTTTCCCGAGCCACCACCCGGAGCATTTTGACTCCGGGCTAACTTGTAACGTGGCGGCCTAAGAAACTGTCACCGGCTCCAACGCCAAGCTGTGTAGCTGATTCAACGCCCGGTGTAATCGGAGTTCAGTCCCGGCGGTTAGCCACGGCGAACGGCTAGTCGAAAATACCCAGTTTTTTGGTCCGATGTGGATGGACGAAAGAGCGAGTCGCCCGTTGAGGCGCGTTAGTTCTCGATCAAGTGATCTCTCTAGGTTCGGAAGCTCATCAATGTTTCCACCGGTTCCGATCAGAAGGAGGGGCCGGTACTGAAGCGCTCCCGCGGGTAAAAACTGGAGCAGCGTTTTCATGCAGCCGGCCCAATCCTCACTGGGTACAGGAGTAATCAACAGAATGGCTTGTGCATCGCGCACAGTATTTATCAAATCAGTTAAACGATCTGAGGCTCCCGATTTAAACGGCTGTAATTCGATGGCGTGTGTGCTGCGTAGCCCAATGTCGTAGGGCGCCAAACGCTGCTCTAACCACTGCAATAAGAAGCTGTTCCGAGATAGCGTGCTTGGGCTACCGGAGATGGCGTGAAAATAGCACATAACGTGAAACTAAGAAGTTGTTACTTGGTTAAATTCTGGCAGACAAAAAAGGACTGGTTGTCGATGGACTAGGCTTAGCGACAACAACAGGACTCAACCAAGGTCAGCATCGCGACGCGCTGATGCGAAGCGAAAGATGGAGCCGACTGAACTTGCACGATCGGTTTCACAATTTCCTATATACTACTAGACTAGTAGCGTATGCAACAAAAAATTGCCCAAACCGATAAATCGGGCGTTTGCCGCGAAGCGGCAAAGTTCTATCGGTCCCTTCGGAACAATGGTTGTCTTAGACCAGGTAATACAATTTGTCTTGCCCGGCCTCTTGCAATCCCTTCCGCTTACAATGCTCGCAGTCATTGCGTTCCAATAGCTCGTAGGCGCGGCGGACGGCTTTTATGGTCGCTGAATCTTTGTCGTCTTCCTCAGGAAAAACCTGTTCCGGCGAGAGCCAGTCGGAAAAACCCATGTTCTTCATGGCTTTGCCTAAGTCAGGGCGAATCCCACAAAGCAAAACCATGATCCTTTTGGTTTTGAGGTCCTCGATGAAATGTTCCAGTCGTTCCAGGCAAACCATGTCAGGATTTCGCGTTCGCTTCAGTCGTACGACAATAACGTGAATCGCCTTGCCTAACGCGCGTTCCTTAAGCTCGTTAAAATATCGATCGAGTTCCGGAGCTGCACCGAAAAACATCTCGCCTTCGAGATCATAAAGAATCAGCGCATCGCAAACCGGATCGTCCGCTAACCGCTCACGGACTACTCCTTCTGTAGTGACCACCAGTTCGGAACAGCGCAATCGGGCGGCCCTCGGCACAAACAAAACGATCGACAGCGCGACCCCGATCAGAATCGAGAATTCAACGCTGATAAAGAGAGCCGAAAAAGCCGTGATAAAGATCAACCCGGCGTCGTATCGGGAAGCACGTAATGCCAGCCGTAACCGGCGCCAATCCACGAGCTTGGCCGCGGTAACAAACAGTAAACCAGCTAGAGCCGCTTTCGGAACATATCGGGCTAAAGGCGCGAGAGAGAGCACAACAATGGCTACGGTCACGGCGGCAAATACACCTGAGGCGCGACTCACCGCGCCGGATTGGAAATTAATCGCCGAGCGAGTCAGTGAACCGGATCCCGGTAAGCACTGAAAAAATCCGCCGGCGAGATTAGCCAAACCTTCGGCCAGACATTGCCGATTGTAGTCCAACGATTGGCGGGTCTGATTTGCAATCGACTTCGCGATCGCCAGCGCTTCCAATAGCCCAAGAAAAGCAATTGCCACTGCGCTGCTGGAAAGATCCTTTACCCACCAAAACTTGATCGCCGGGATGTGTGGAGCCGGCAATCCGGCTGGCACGTTGCCAATCACCGCGACCAGTGTCTTGCCGTTTGCACCGGGCACCGACCAGGCAAAGAGCGCAGCAATAAGGGAAGCAAATATCAATGTCACTAACATTTCCATCTGGGGGAGGCGATAGGCTTTACGGAACCCACCCAGAGCGACTACTAGAAAAATTGTCCCTAATCCGATTCCGAGAGCATAAACATTAACCGGACCGCCTTGAGCGAAAGTTAGCCAAACTCGGAGAAGAACGTGCTGGTGGCCGCTGCCCTGGTCGCGGAGGCCGAAAAGATTGCCGAGTTGGCCCAAAGCAATTAAGCAGCTCGCTCCGGCCATAAAGCCGAGCACCACAGATTCGGAGATATAGCGG
>JAFAHI010000521.1 GCA_019237325.1 Verrucomicrobiota bacterium
TTTCTCGCATCACGTCTTCGTCCAAGCTCCATCCCATCACTTCGCCGATAGAATCGAGCTGCTGAGGCTGACGCGCCCCCCATATTGCGACAGTCACTCCGGGCTGATCGAGTACCCATCGCAGAGCGAGGTGAAGAACGCCCCTGCGGTAGCTTTCATGAGCAAGGCGGTCGAGCCTGGCGACGGTATTCAAATATTGCGAGTATCGCGGTGGCTGAAACTTGGGATCGCTTCTGCGCAAATCATCGCCAATGAATGTGGTGTCGGGACGCATTTGCCCGCTTAACAGGCCGCGACACAATGGCCCACAGGCGAGCATGGCGATAGCGTTAGATCGACAATAGGGCAGCACCTCGTCTTCAATTTCACGTTCAAAGAGATTGTAGGTCGAATGGACCGTGTGAATGCCGGTGATTTGCCTGAAATCGTGGATCTGCTGACGAGAGAAGTTGCTAACGCCGATTGCGCGGATCTTTCCCTGCTTAAGCAACGAACCCATTGCCTCGGCCCATTCGCCGAACGGGAGCAGCGGGTCAGGCCACTGGACCTGGTAAATATCGATATAGTCAGTGCGCAGGCGCCTCAGTGAGCCCTCCACTTCGGCAAAGGCGTTTTTGCGGCTCGCCCGGTCAAAGGGCGGACCATTGCTCCAATCAACGCCGCCCTTGGTAGCGATTACGATCTTGTCGCGTAGCCCGCTGAAGCCAACAGCCTTTCCCACAATCTCCTCGGAACGGCCGTAACCATAGGCGGGGGCGGTATCGATCAGGTTGATCCCGTGATCAATTGCGGCGTGGATCGTCGCCAGCGAGGCAGCCTCATCGGAGCCGCCCCACATCCAACCGCCGATCGCCCAGGTGCCGAGCCCGATTCGCGATACGGTTAGATCAGTTCCTGCAATTTTGACGAATTCCATCGGTATGGCTTGTCCGAACCCAGCCCTCCGTCAATTTGGCCGCCTCTCCCGATCGGCCGTCCCACTTAGCCCGATTCCTCACGACCGTTAACTGATCGGTTCCTCGGCCGTTGGAATGTTCCTATTACCGGGGCCACCAACCCAACTTGACGAGTTTGTGTCCTACATCCTCCGGCAAATTCAGTTCAATTTAATCGCCCTCTCCAGCCAAGCGCCTGTGAGGCGTGAGAAATGGGGTCACTCGGGCTGTGAGAAGCCGAATGCGCAGAACAATGTCAGCTCTCAGAATCCGAGACCTTGCGCGTTCTGGAGACCCAGCTACTGAGGCTTGACTGCGTTGGTGCCCTGGCCGATTAGGGCCAGAGGTCCATCTGCTCCCAGTCGAAACAGCGAGTGGTGTCGTGGGCCATTAGTGATTTTACAAAGGCGTTGAAGTTTATCGAAGGATCGAATCGGCAGTGGCGGTTCAGGCAAAGGGTTGCTTATGGAGCTTGTGGTGAGCGACGCAATTATCCCTGGAGCAGTTCCAAAGGCAGTTCGTAGGCGAGATTTGGGTGCAGCCGCGAGGAGAGGGATAGGTTTGGCTCGGGGGATCCGTCCTGGCTGGGTTTCAAACCTCAACCCGGCAGTCATTCCCGAATCTCAGAGCCCAGGTTTTCTCGGATTCAGGAAGGAAGAGGGTGAGCTGTGACACTGGATGTCACGGACTCGACTGATTTTCTCACGCAGTCGGGGTTGTCCATGCATACAAGAGAGTCCTTAGAACCTTACAAGCGGTTTTCAACACTACAGCTGGTATCCGCGAGCTCTGAATTTGATGATGGAGAGAGCATTGGCCCTGCTGCTCAATTGTGATGTGTGCAAGCGCCGGATGGGGCTCGATCCCTTCCTTATCCTGGCAGACAAGTACCTGTGCCTTCGGTGTGGGACTCAGGCTCGGCAAGTTCATAACCAGCAGGCAGTCTGGGATCGCAGCCAGGAGAAGATCGAAGAGCAGGATGAGCTTTTATTCATAAGAGGATAGCAACTAGCGGGTAGTAGTCCATTTGTCCAACGCCTTGCACAGGGTTTGTGGAAGCTCCAAGCGCGACCGATTCTCGCAGGACGAGAAAACGCTCATTCTCGATGTCGGCGGCGAAGCACTCCACGAGAACGCCGATTGGTTCTGCTCCGCCGAAGTCATCCAATTCAGATTCCTAGGTAGTCCGGCTTTTTCTCAAGCATGAGTTAGCGAATCTAATTAGCAGCTGATTCAGCGATGTGAGGCTAATTTAATTTTGCACGGAAAAGAAAATCGTAGGTAAAGGAAAATTCCCATTAACAAGTGGTGGAGCCAACATGAGCGAAGTGCTTCCAGTAGTGTATGTAGCGCGTCATGGCGAAACGGCGTGGAGTCTCTCGGGCCAGCATACCGGTCGTACCGACTTGCCTCTCACCCCCAACGGCGAGCACAACGCCCGGGAGCTTGGGGAACGCTTGAAGGGGCTGAAGTTTGTCAAGGTATTTACCAGCCCGTTGCAGCGTGCGGCCCGAACTTGCGAACTGGCCGGTTTTGGAACCACAGCCGAAGCTGATCCTGATCTGATGGAATGGGACTACGGTCGATATGGAGGGCTGCGTTTGGCCGAGATCCTTCGACAACGCCCAGAGTGGCAACCCTTCCGGGACGGCTTTCCGGGAGGGGAATCGCCAGCACAGGTAGGTGAGCGGGCGGACCGTGTGATCCAACGTGTCCGTGCCGTTGCAGGAGACGTCCTTCTCTTTTCCAGCAAAGACTTCATCCGGGTTCTTGCCGCACGCTGGCTAGCCTTCAGTCCGGGAGCAGGCAGCTATTTCGTGCTGAGCACGGCGAGCCTGAGCGCGCTCGGTTAT
>JAFAHI010000514.1 GCA_019237325.1 Verrucomicrobiota bacterium
CTATCCGGAATTGAAGTATCCGTGCCTGCGTATTCCATGGCATTGGCGAAGAGAAAACAACCCTTTGGACCAAGCATTAGAGTGGGCCCACAAAAGATTGGTTGAGGGGTCAGCGCCCGCACTTGATCGTTCAACCCGATTTTGCCCGATACGGACATGATGCCGGTTTCCTCCCTGGGTGCGTGCGGAAGTAACCTGCTGCGAACGTAAGAGTTGGCTCCGTCGGCGCCGACCAGCAGGTCACCGGTGGCCGTGGTTCCATCCTCGAACCGAGCAGTCACTCGACCTGCCGGACCGTCATCGAACCCAACGAATTTCTTGCCGAAGTGGACGACATCGTCGAGTCCTTGCAGGAGTACCTCCCGCAGAGCAATTCGGCTAATCGGCCTCGCACAATCGACAGACCCCAGATCGGTGTTGGGCAAGTCAATGGTCAATAGCGGCTTTAAACGTTCGTCCAAAAAAAATACGCCCCGGCTGGCTCGGGCTGAGCTCTGCACCAACTTCTGGAACACCGATTTCGGTAAACATTCCTTCAGTGCGCGGTTCCCGGTGGGAGCAATAGTCAGCTTATAGCCGCCTTGACGGTCGGTTGAGGTGCGTTCCCGCTCAAAAACATCAACGGCAATCCCGTCCGCCTTCAATCCTTGAGCCAGGCATAACCCACCGGTGCCGGCCCCGATGATTATGACTTTGAGTGGATTGGTCATCGTTGCGATCTCCTTTCGATTAGTCCGATTCTAGTTCGTAGTTGGGTGGCGATATGAGCGTTTTTCAACCACTCGGTTGAGAATGTATCAATCCCATTCCTCCTGTCAACCAACTGGTTGAAAAACTGATGGATCGCGGCTAAGATTCTTCCCATGAAGCGCGGCCTCAAAAGTCGTTAATTGCCGGCTGCTAACTGCTAACCCGATCAGGAACCGTGACGATGGTTCGCCCCAGACAAAAAGGAAACACCCGTAAGCCGCTAAAGCGCAGCCCATCACTGAAGAGTGCAGAACGGCGCTCGGAGATTGTCCGAGCCGCTTACCGGACCTTGGCGGAAAAAGGATTTGAAGGGTTACGCATGCGAGACATCGCGCAGCGAGCGGGAATCGATCATTCCACCCTGCATTACTATTTCGCGGGCAAGGAAGCGCTCATTGATGCGATCGTCGACTATATCGTGCTGGATCTGGCCGTTGGCCGTAGCCCGGCGGCGGAAAGCGAAGACGTGAGTCCGCGCTTGCGACTTAGCGCCCATTTCGATGCACTCATTAAGCAGTTGCAAGAAACCCCCGAAATGTTCGTCGTGCTAGCCGAGCTCAACACGCGGGCAATGCGTGAGCCTCCGCTTCGCGCGATCTTTAATAAAAACGATCGAAAGTGGAAAGGCTTTCTGACTGAAGTCTTGGTAAGTGGGATGCAAAAAAACGAGTTCAAAGGAACGTTTCTTCCCGAAGTGGCGGCGGAAGCGATCATTTCGATGATCCGGGGACTAACGATTACTTGTGCCGGACGCCCTGAGTTGATGAGGCGTCCGCTCTATCAAGTACTCACCTGGCTTGAAGGGACGAGCTGATTCTGGCCGGTTTGACCGGCCGCGGGGCAGGACATCGCCGAGACGGCCTGAAGCTGGGCGACAAAGTCTTTCTTCCAGGCAACGATCCCGGCAATTCGAGCAAAGGCGCAGCTCGGGGGATTATGGCGATGTACGCTCTGAGCAACCTTTTCGGTGCAGCGTCATCTCAATTCGCCAAATGCAGGCTGCGAAGCTGAAATTTCATGCCGTCGCCCGAAGGGAATTTCCTCTTGGCGGCAGTGCAGGATATTTGGAGGAAATTTCAAAGCTGCGAGGTCTGGAAATTTTGCGGTTCTCGACCCAGACGCGTCACCCGAAACTCTGCCGGGCCATGCTGAATCATCTACCTGAGGCCAATTATCGGATACGGGTTGCTCAGATGCGAGATGAGATCGCCGCGATCCGAGGTCTGGAAAGAGCAGTTACCATCATCGAGCGGACTCTGGAAGAAGCGCTGCTCAGCAAAGGTGAAAGCGAGCACGACAGCCCGGAACTGCTGCACTGGTTAAAAGCGGCTCCCCTCCAGGCGATTTCGCGGCCACGGCAGGGGTCACGCGGCTCTTGCGGTGGGCCGCGTAATTCTGGTGAACGACACCACGCTTCCGCTAGCCCAATACTGCGGTGCCGAGCCTGCGCGCCACCGCCTCCGCCGGTTACCAGGGTCGTGATCCAATTTCCTGGCAAGAACGGCGAGAATGGCGCCGGCTTTCTCGATTCCGTGAGCGCTGGCGATAACTAGTGGAATCCGGCGGATCTGCTTTGTATTGGTAGCCAGGCACAAACTATCCAGGGTTGCTATCCACGATACACGAGCTTTCTATCCTCTTTTAAATTATGAATCCAATCGGAATACACTTCGGTTACTGGACACAATATTGGAGTTCGGATCCACTTCAGTTCGTTGCCAGAGCTAAGAAATGCGGTTTTGACGTCTTGGAGGTTAACGCTCCAAAGGTGACCCGTATGAGCGACGCCGAACGAGATAAGTTGAAAGCGGCCTCGGCCGACGCCGGCCTCACGCTGACTTACAGCATCGGCATGACCGCCGACATGGACCTGGCTTCAGAGGATTCAGCAATTAGAAATAAAGGGATCGCTTTTCTGCAGGATGTGTCAAAAGCGATGAAGCACCTGGGTGGGACCATAATGGCCGGGGTCAATTACAGCTCTTGGCCCCGAAAATTGTTGCCTGGAGAAGATAAACGAGTGCTGACCGATCGGGCGATCGCCGGCGTAAAGGAAGCGATCAAGGCGGCAGAAGATAACGATGTCCTTTTCTGTGTCGAGGTCCTCAATCGCTTCGAGCATTTTATGATGAACACAGCGGAAGAAGGGGTGGCCTTTGCCGAGCGCGTGGGCAGCCCGAATTGTAAACTTCTGCTCGACACCTTTCACATGAACATCGAGGAAGACACCTTCAGCGACTCAATCCTGCGGGCCGGCGAATGGCTTGGTCATTTTCATCTGGGTGAGTGCAATCGGCGTCCTCCCGGAGAAGGCCGGCTTCCCTGGCCGGAGATTTTTGGCGCTTTGCGTGAAATTAACTACCAGGGCGCGGTGGTAATGGAACCATTTCTTCTGCCTGGAGGCGATGTCGGACGCGACATTTCTGTTTTCAGAGACCTTTTGGGGAATGGCGATCTGGACGAAAAAGCGGCGCGCTCCGTTAAGTTTGTCCGGGCCAAGCAGGAAAACGTATCGAGTTAATCCGGCGCCAACAAAATGGCGAATGGGCGAGTGGGCGGAACGTACGCGCGGTGCAAAATCGCGCAAGGATCGTCTGCTCGCCCGAGGCAACGGAGATCTCTGTTGCCTCTGCTAGCTCTTGTTCGAACTCCGTCTTCTCTTTGCGTCTTTGCGCACTCGGCCGACGTAGTCCGGCGGTTGCCTGGCGGTTGCCGGAGAAGAGATAGGGCGAAGTCTGCTTTGCGGGAGATTTCTCTGTCTTCGCAAAGCGCGATTTGAGTAATCCGCCTGCGCTGCGCCGCGCCACGACCGGTTCAGTGTAATCTGCGGATATTCCCTGGTCTCAATCGTTGGGACAGTGGACTCTGAAATTGGAGACCACTGGGGTTGATCAGCCCACGTCAATCTGAGGTCGGTTCTTCAGAACCGGCGGTGAGCCAGGCCTCTAAAGGACATCTGGTGTTGGGTGCGATCTTAAAACCAGAAGGAGCACGTAATGAACCAACTCGAGACAGTCCAAGAACAGGAAACCGTTCTTGATACTAAGAAAATTCTTGTTGCCGTTGACCTGTCCTCACACTCGGAGCGGACGGTGACTTATGCGGTGTCGATTGCCAGACAGTTCGGGGCGTCGCTCAAATTGATTCACGGCCGAAGCGCGGCCTACTGCCGATGCATTGTTCTGCTACCATGGCGAAGCGAGGCTCTGAAACCTCCCTCTTTTTTGGACTCTCTGGTACCGGCAAAACAACCTTATCCGCGGACCCGCAGCGATTACTTATTCGAGATGATGAACATGTGTGGAGTGACACCGGGGTCTTTAATATTGAGGGCGGTTGTTACGCCAAGGCGATCGATCTAACACCGGAATCAGAGCCTGACATCTTCCAGGCGTTACAATTTGGCGCCGTATTGGAAAATGTTGTTCTAGATGCGGAAGAACGAATCGTAGAATTGCTGAAACTCAGGTCTCACTATCTTTTAGTATTAAGCGTGGATGTGTGATCACGCTTGACCAGAACTTGCAGGAAGGTGGTGCGAACCGGTTTCAATCAACCCGCTGGAGCGCGGTGCTACTGTCTGCCCAGAGCCAAGCCCCCGGTTCGAAGGACGCCTTAGCCGATCTCTGCAAACTTTATTGGTACCCACTGTATGGATTCATCCGGCGTCGCGGGCATTCGCCCGAAGATGCGGAGGACCTGGTGCAAGGTTTTTTCGTTCATCTGCTCGAGCATAAGACCTTCAGACGGATTGATCGGTCGAAGGGCAAGTTCCGGTCTTTCTTGCTGGCCTCGCTGCAAAGGTTTCTTTCAGACGAGGCGGATAAGGCCCGCTGCCTCAAGCGCGGTGGGAAGGCGGAGTTTGTCTATCTTGATCTGGAACGAGCGGAAGATCGTTATCGGCTGGAGCCTGTCGATACGCTTAGCCCCGAAAAGATCTTCGATGCCCGGTGGGCGATGGCCATGATCGGCGAGGCCTTGAACCGGCTGAACGATGAGTACGCTGCCAACGGGAAAGCAGCTACCTTCCAAGCGCTGAGATCATTCCTGGATCCCTTGAATACGAAGAGCCTTCCTTCGTATGAAGAGGTGGCCGCCCAATTAACAGCGAGCGTCGGCTCGCTCAAGACGCTGGTCCATCGGCTGCGGAAACAGTATACTACCCTTCTCCGAGAAGAGATCATCCGCACCCTTTCAGACACCGCCGACGTAGACTCTGAAATCCACCAGCTTTGCGAAGCTCTAATTGCAGCCGAAGGATGCATCGTGCCGTGAAGGTCCTATTAACGCTTTCCCGTTAACGCTGAAAGTCACCACTCGTTGTAGTTAGTCTGCGCTAGATAGGTTTCCGCTTCAACCCGGTGAGCGGCAGGCTTGCCGTAGTGGGTAATCAGCATAAAGCGCTTTTTCGTTCTCTAGTCCAGCGTGAATCTCGGTCGCTCTGCGCGCTGAATTCTAACAGAACTCTGCGCGATGCGAAGGCGGCCAACATAAGCAACGGCGAGCGAAACTTTTCTTCAAAGCTCCTGTAACTCGGGGAATGCAATCCCTGTGTATTTGAGTGGCGCCTAGTTAGCAGTGCCTCCCGCCTGTTAGTAGGCCCTTCACGACGTCAGCAGTTAAAAGCTGGCGAGTAGGGCGCCTCAATCACTAGGCCGCAATTAAGCTGACCATGGGCGATTCACCTGAAGTGGGTAAACAGGTTAGCTAACCTAGCATGGATTGGACTGGCCGGAGGGTAGTAGCCATGAAAAGTATTATTATTTCACTCACACTTCTGTTAGTCGACTCGCTGTGCGGCGCACAAACCCTCAAGCTGTATCCAGTCGGTTCCTATGTCTGCCTCCCGGTATCCGATCCGGCAATTGAGACAGAGGCTTGTTGGACTGACCCAGATATTCGCGGAGTGCTTCTTCGGGCCGCATGGTCGAACGTGGAGCCGACGACCGGAGTCTACGACTGGTCTTACTTCGACAACGGACTGCAACTGTGTCAGCAATACGGCAAGAAGGCGCAGTTGTGTCTGATCGCCGGATGGCGCTCGCCCGATTGGATCTACTCGCTTGGGAGCAAGCCTTTCGCGCTGGCCGGCGGGAAGAAGACGATGCCTGCTCCATGGGACCCGGTTTTTGAGGAAAACTTCAAGAGGATAGTTACGGCGTTTGGCGCTCGCTATGACTCCAATCAGAACGTCCTGAGTGTAACTATCTGGGCCGGCGGCAAGGTGGTGGAGTGCTTCTTTGCCACAACTCCGGCCGACTGCGCTCAATTGGACGCAGCCGGCGGGTGCATGATATGGGCGACAGCGGCCGAGTCGCTCATCGACACTTACGTCGCCGCATTCCCTACCACTCAGATGTTCCTTACGACCGGGCAATGCTACGCGAACGACGACAGCCAAACTATGACTGAGGTTGCGAACTACGCGATCGCGAAAGGTCTGGGGCTGGAAACCGACGCGCTTGCAGAAAACTATCCAGCGGCAACCAGTCGGGAGTTTCCGCACACTCACATCGATTGGAAGACGATAGGCGTGACTAACGCGCAGCTGGTATTGTCACTAAGCTCACCGCGAATGGCTGGGCAGACGGCGTGGCAGATTGCGGGCAACGCGCTGAAGTGCGGATTTTCGGCGATCCAGTGGTATCCAACGGACCCGGCACAGGGATCGTACGGCATACGGTACTTCGATCAGAAAGCACGGTGACCTTGACGAAACATCCCCTGAAACTTGGCGACTCAAATTCAGCGCAAATCCTCAAACTCCGCCTTCGAAATCTCATGCATCTCGAAATGATCCCGAGGTAGCCCCGTGATCTCACTGGTAGCGGCGAGGGCCGGGACCGCACTCTGGTGTACCGCGATCGCCTTCGCCCCCGTCAGTGTCGGTCTGGTGTTTGATCAGCGACTTGTTCAATGGCCCCAGGCAGAAGGCAAACTCGGCGACCGCTTAAAGGCGTTCTTGATGCAGCATCCGGTTGCGCGCGAGATGGTGGCCGAGGCTCAATACGATCAAAACGACGTCCATTGGCGAAAGAACCTGGCCTATTATAGTACGACTTTTGCCGGGGACGGGTTTGTCTTAGCGGGTGATGCCGCTGCCTTCATGGATCCATTTTATAATCCCGGTATGGATTGGATCTCGTTTACTACCACCGGTGCGGCGGAGCTGATTGCGGCTCAGCGACGCGGCGAGCCGATGGCCGAACGGATCGAGCGTCACAATCGGGACTTCTCTCTGTGTTATCACTCCTGGTTTGAGTCAGTGTACAAGGACAAATACGAATACATGGGTGAATGGGATCTCATGAGCATCGCTGTTCGGCTCGATCTCGGTCTCTACTACCTGGGGGTTGTCTCACAGCCCTTTAAATTCGGTGCGGAAGCGCTCAAGTCGCCGCCGTTTACTTCGCCCAGGTCGCGATTGGTCTTCTCATTCATTCGGGCGTATAACCGGCGTTTTGCAGCCATCGCTCGGAGCCGCCGGAACGCGAGAACCCTAGGAAGGGCGAACCGGGGACAACGGTGTTTGATCCCGGGGTTTACGTTAAAATGGACTGATCTCAGGCTGCTTGTACGCCCAGTCGCTCAATGGGCATGGATCGAAATGACCGAGGGTTGGCGCAGTTGGCGGCAACCGCCGAGAGAAAAGACATCGATTAACGCGGCTGCCAATACGCCGGCGTAGAAGAAGAAATGAACCCCATTTTACCAAGCTTCCTTCGAAGATATATTGTCTGCGAACACAATGAACCTGCTTTACCAGCGTATCGGCGGACGCGAAGGGATCTCGAATTTATTAAAGCATTTCTATGCTGACGTCCGTCAGGATCCGCTAATCGGGCCGATCTTCAATGCGCAGGTCGAAGACTGGAAAAAACACTTGGAGATCATCGCCAGTTTTTGGGAAACCGTGATCGGTGGACCGCGGACTTATGCCCGTCCGATGCCAATGATACATGTTTCTCTTCAGTTGCGAGAAGAGCACTTCGAACGTTGGCTCTTTCTTTGGCAGGCCAACTGCCGCGCGCAACTCCCGGCCGATACCGCTCGAGAGATGATCGACCTATCCCAGCACATCGCTGGGAAGCTTCGCTTGATTTTGGGGATCTCAACTAAACAGGAGGTACCGTGATCCTCATAAAAAAGTGGCGGCTCAAACGACGTGCTCGAAGCCTAGGCTTGGTGCACTCTAACCAGTCAGGTTGAAACCACTGGACTTGTCCGAAAAGGCCGGGACGCCGCCAGCCCAAACGCAGGCAAGTTGCCGAATCTTCGCTTCGGCGGCTGCTAGAGAACGTTCGATTCGATCATCAGGGAACTCATCATAGCCAACCCCTGCAAATTCGATTTCGGTGATTCCGATAAAGGCAAACACAGTTCGAACATGGGGATCAAGATGGTTGAGGTTTTCAAGTGGGCCCCCAGGTTGGTAACCGGCGTCGCCGGTTGCCGTAATTACCACCATGCGTTTTCCGGTTAGCAGAGGTCGATAGGGTTGCTTTTCGTTGGACACATCGAGAGTAAAGGTCCGGCCGAGCCGAACAATTTGATCGACATAGGCTTTGAGCTGAGCCGGCATACCGAAGTTGTACATGGGTGCTCCTAGTACGATCAGATCGGCTTGCACCAATTCATCTACCAAGGTGTCACTGAGGCGTAACGTTTCGCGCATCGCGGCAGTTCGATCTTGCGGAGGAGTAAACGCCGAAGCGATCCAGAATTCGCTGACCGGCGGCGGTGGTTCGGTACCGATTTCTCGGAAAATGACCGGATCTTCGGGTCGAAGGCATCGCCATTCCTGAACGAAGAGGTCACTCAGATAACGGGTATGAGAACGCTTGACCCGAGCACTGGAATTGATTTGAAGCACAGTTTTCATCGCTGATAGCAAATGAAACCGGCTTGAACACTTTTTGCTTAGTCCTAAGATTCCAACTAGGTCACAAAAAGCAGACCACGAACGTCAACATTTCGTTCCCTGATTCGCGCGGCTACAGCGCGGACCACCATCCCGACGGAGGGAGCCGCATTGGAGATGTGCCGCCTTTCGATTCGGAGTCGGTCTATCGCGCATAGGTTGAAAAGACGTGTCCGGCTGCGGCTCCCTTTAGGTGTGGCAGCGGCTACGATTCCTTAGATTCCAGCGTGCTGAATATCCATCCCATCCCTGGCGTCGCGTTTATCCGAGCGCCATCGCTAAAACGATTCGTCAGCGTCGACACGCATGCGAGCTCTAACGCGGAATGCAACGCCCCTCCGTCCGTTGTCCTTCGACGTACGCGGCACGAAAGCCACGCCATTTATGGGACAGGACATTAGTTACTGACGGTTTTTCGCAAATTTTGGTACCGCCGGTCGAGATGTTGTTCACCCCACTTCCGCATGCCACGCAGTAAGCTGGATAGCGTTTTCCCGTAGATTGTGAGTCGGTACTCAACTCGAACCGGCACCTCGGCATGGATACTTCGGGTCACAATTCCGTCGGCTTCAAGTTGCCGAAGTTGTAAGGTTAACATTTGAGCGGTCACGCCCGGAATATCCTTTCGGAGAGCCGAGAATCGTTTTGGCTGATCCAACAGGTAGAATAGGATGAGCGGCTTCCATCGTCCGCCGATCACGTCCACCGTCGCTTTGATTGGACACTGGTCCTGTAGCCAGTCGATCTTTCGCGCGTACCTTGGTTCGTTTTTCATAGTTACTAACTAGATCCCGAAGATTAAAAATCCGCAGATTACACAGATTACATAGTGCAGCGGAGCCGCAACCTCATGAAAGCCTCGCGCAGAGGACGCAACGGACGCAGCGGAAAGTAGGAGAGAATTTTGTTAAGAAAGCAAAATCCTGAGCCATTGCCTTTGTGTAAGATTTTATTCGCGCTCTATTCGTGTCCATTCGCGGTTGAAATCTGCGAATCTAAAATCGGTTTTTGGGATTAAAGCTTCAGGAGAGACGTTTTAGAAAGGACGGCAGCGCCGGCTCGGGCAGAACCGATAAAACCTTTAATCTGCGTAAGGTGCGTTTTTCCGACTGCAAAAGATGACCGCGTAACGCCGCGGAAGCCGCGGTCACCGACCCTTGTAACTCTGGCAGATCCTGTCGCGTGCCGCGATTTGTCCACGCTGTTTGCAGATTTTGCGGCAAACAGCGAACCGTGAACCGTGAACTCTATTTGCGCCGGTCAGACTCCGAACCTGCGATTCAATTCTAGGCTAGTCCCGGGTGGCGGATTGAAAAACGCGATTACGTTTCTGGGCTTGATTCAGCCGATGCGATCCGCAGCTCCGTAGGAGCGAAATCTTTGTAGCTTGCGCCATAAAGAGCGAGGCAAGCTCCGTAGGAGCGACATCTGTGCGTCTGAAAGTACGCACCAACAATGAGGTGAAAGTCCTCATCGGACAGCAGCACTGGCCTGTCCGTAGCTGAAGGTAACTGCGCTGTCGAGAGACGGGGTGGAGAGCAACTGGAAGCGAATGACCAGTCCATAAACAAAACAATGTTGAACTCGATTCGGCCTGATGCATTGGCGAGCCGGCAGATGAACGGTGAAGCCAAGAACGGAATCCGTCCCGGAAGAGGGGCAGAAAAAAAATCCGCGACCTACCCCCTGGC
>JAFAHI010000515.1 GCA_019237325.1 Verrucomicrobiota bacterium
ACCGGTTTTTCCGGGAACTCTGAGCTGCTAACGAGCCAATCCAGTGCATTTTTTAACGAGCCCGGTAGCCCGCGGGCGTATTCGGGCGTCGAGATTAATAGCCCGTCAGCGGTGCCGATCTCGTGGCGTAAGTTTTGTACGGCGGGTGGTGGTTCGCCGGTGTCGAGGTCCGGGTTGAAAGCGGGGAGACCGGCGAGGCCAGTGTAAAAAACAAACTCGGTATCCGGTGGCGCGAGCATGGAGGCAGCGGTGAGAGCCGCGGTACTAAGCGATGCTGCTCTTAGGCTGCCTGAGATGGCGAGGATACGGCACATGGCGCTTCAAGGGGCAAGTCCAGAATAGCCGCGAAAAGGCGCAAACGGCACAAAAAAATGAATGAAGAAAAATCTCACGCGGAGCCGCAAAGGCGCAAAGAGGAACCGCGAATGGACGCCGAGACAAAACGAACCGCAGCCCCGAAATCCTCCGGCGATCCAAGCTGCGCTGGGGTCCGTCCTCGCTTTTCCGGACGCAAACTGATTGACGTTTGTCTTGCCGGTGCTGAGATGGTCTCTGTTGCGCATGAAGTTTAATAATTGGTTATCTTCGGGAGTGCCAACGGGTCGACGAGGCGTTGGGCGAGCATTTTTGGCTTTGATTATTGGCCTGGGATTAGGCGTTGGGTTGGCGCGAGGGGAGCCGGTGTCGCCGTCACCGAGTGCCGGGAAGTCGCCGGTGGCGGGGCCGTCACCGGAAGGTAAGATTAATCTGGAGGCGACGGCGCGGAAGCGGTTGCCGAATACGGCGGCGGATGTGGTCCTCGGTATTCAGGTGGAAGGGCGTAATGGCGATGCGGTTTCGAGTTCGCTCGCTCAAAAGTCACAGACTTTGGTCGAATATCTGAAGAAGCAAGGAGTGGAACGGCTTCGGACCGAGAACGTTAATTTTCAACCGCAGGTCGAGTCTCCGCCAAACCAGCCCGATAAGATCGTGGGTTATACCGGGACGGCCAATGTTTCGTTCCGGACCACGGCGGATAAGTTGGGGACGGTGTTGAGCGGGAGTTTGGACAATGGCGCGAATACGGTTAGCCAAACGCAGTTCACGCCGTCCGAGAGTGAGATCGATGCTGCGCGCCGCGATTTGGCGATTGACGCAACTAAGACGGCGTTAGCCCGAGCCGATGCCGTCGCGGAGGCCGCCGGGCTGCGAGTGGTAAAGGTCGAGGCGATCAATGTAGCGGGCGAAGAAAACGTGGTACCGCTGCAGTTTGCAGCAAAGGTAGAAGGGGGATTGCGGGCAGCTCGTCCCGTTCAGACAGTTTCGGGAGAACAGGAAGTGTCGGTAAGAGTTTCGGTGCAGGTGGGGGTCTCTAAGCGGTAGGGCTTAGCGCTTACAGCGCTTCGCGGAGCGGTGGAGTATTGGAGTTATGGAGTCTGTGAGTGTCGCTCCTACTGTCGAGAAAATCGATCTATATTACTCTTTTATCGATTTAGTATATCTATGAATTTAGTATATCTATGAAAGTAGACGATCGTGAGCGGTATGAGAACAGAAGCGATTCGGGTCGATGAGGGAAGTGAGCCGGCGGTCACCGCGGGTGAAAAGCGGCGGACGAGGCGGGTTTGGGTTCCTCTGGTCTGGGCTGCGGTTCCGACGTTGTTGGTGACTTTTTTTATCTGCTTTTTTTGGCGGTATTATGAGCCTCCGGAATTCGTTGTGGGTGTTTTGTTCTTCGGGGTGGTAATACCGGCGGCGGTGATCTGTGAAAAACTCGGGTTTGGGCAGTTTAGTATTCTGGGGGCTAGCACGATCCCGGATTGGTTGTTTTTAGTAGCGATGATGGCGCTGGTGTATCTGTACTGTCTCGTGTTGGTGATGGCGGGGAGGTGGGTGGTGCGCCTCGCCTTACAGGCTCGGCGCACCGTGAGAGGTGAGAAGTGAGAGGTGAGAGGTGGGTGGGACGCGTGGCGGTAGGAGGTGGAAAGTGCAAAGTGAAAGGTGAAAAGTGGCTTCGGCCTTCTCTCGCAGGTGAAAAGGTTTGATCTGGCGGCAGCGGCCTTCTTCGGAGACGGAAGGTTGATGTTCGATTTAAGGTTGAATGTGTGTAAGTCGTTCGGCCCGAGCTACTTTTGTATCGACTTTTATTAGTAATTATGGGAGATACTGGCTTGTTATGGCCAGTATAATAAATATAGTAAATCGATATAGAATAGGCGGTAGGCATTGTCCCTTCCTGCTTACGTTAGTGTGCGTTGGTATTGCTTCATTAGGGCCGCTTCTCCGGGCTGAAGCCCAAACTGGTGTTCCAAAAAATCAGGTGATCGCGACAGTCTCGGTGGGCGAGTTTCCGGATTGTGTCGTGGTTAGCCCGGATAGTAAAACGGTCTACGTAGCGAATAACGGGTCGAATTCTGATGGGTACAACTCGTCTGTGAGCGTGATCGATGCGTTCGATAATCCGCCTTATAATGTCGAGGCTACAATCTGGATTTCCAATTACGCATTGTATCTCGCGCTGAGCCCGGATGGGAAGACCTTATATGTATCTGAGTATCCTCCATCGAACTCGGGCCCAGACGTGGTTGAAGTATATGACGTAACGAATCCGACCTCCCCGAGGTTAACGACTACGCTTACGGTCGGCAACTTTGTTGAGGGCTTGGCGGTCTCGCCTAACGGGAAGCAGCTTTATGTCACCAACGGGTCGCCGGTTTACGTTATTGGTAGAGGTTACGCCTCCAGCGATCTGGCCGTCCCGGCCGGTTCGATCTACGTGTTCGATACCGCGACTAATACACAGACGAACAACATCCTTTGTAACGGATCACCTTTTCAGGTGCTATTCATCGAGAACGGAAAAAAAGCCGATGTACTTAACCTAGCCGGGACCGGGTTCATCCAATTCATACAAACGGCAAAAGGGACGGTCTCTAATAAAACCGGAGCAGGAGGACATATCTTTCGTCCATCGGGAATGGTCGATGACGCTCTAGGGACTACCCTGTGCGTCGCGGACAGCGCGAATTACGTGGCTGTGTGCAATCCGACGGATGGCACGGTCTCGTCCATATATCCAGCTGTGTCGAGCGTATTCGATTTGGCATTTCTCGGACAACCAGCACTGACACCGAATGCGCAATACCTGTATGTCCCGTATGGGCGGGGCAGCATCGCATTTAACGCAAAGGTCGGGATGATTCCGTCGAATAATCAGGTTGCCATGATCAATGTGGTCACTGGACAGATAATCGGTTCGCTGATTAGCGTTGGCAATGACCCTGTGTGGGCGCAGGCTTCGCCGGACGGGAAGACTCTTTACGTCGCCAATAACAGCGATGGTACCGTCAGCGTGATCGATATTACACCAAACTGATCGGTGAAACTAGGGTATTTAAGGGAGGCTTTTGTCCCGATGTACGCCGTTCGTTCGTTATCAGAATAGATAGACAAACGAAAGGCAGACATATGACAACATCACCAAGAATCGTTAATCGCACGGAACAACCATATGTAGCTATCAAATCGGTCGTTACAATGAAGGAGATTGGGGCGGTGGCGGGGAAGTTCTTAGGGGAGGTCTTTGGGTGGGCCGCTGGGCATGGGTTGGCGCCGGCAGGTGCTCCTTTTTTCAAGTATAACATTTGCGATATGGAACGCGGGCTTGAGCTCGAGTTCGGCATTCCGACCGGGAGGCCGGTAACAGGGGATGATCGGGTGTTAGCGGCAGTGCTTCCGGCGGGGAGGTATGATTCGTTGGTCCATCGAGGGCCTTACGAGCAGCTTTATGACGCTAATGCCGCTCTCTTAGATTGGATCAAAGAACGGGGACTCAAGATGGATGTTACGGAGAGCGCGCAAGGGGAACGGTTTGGGTGTCGGTTGGAGATTTATTTAACCGATCCGGCGGTGGAGAAGGATCCGCAGAAGTGGGAGACGGAAGTGGCGATTCGCTTAGTATAACGCTGCGCGAATAGGAAATTTCACCACAGAGACACGGAGAGCACAGAGGGAGATATTCTTACAGAAGGAAAGGAAGTTAACGAAGGTAAGATTCCCTTCTGGGTGCAACGAACCAGTATAGCGACACGGCGAATGTTATGCGTTTGCACGTGTCGCACGCTGGACTTTCGAGGACGACGACGAGGACGAGTACGATTAGGGGGGCATTGCCCCCCTAATAAGCTTTGCCGAAGAGGACGCGGCGAGGGCTGGGGGCGCCGGTGAAGATGCACTTGCCGGGCGTCTCGTCTTTGAAGGCGGGATCGGTTGGGATACAGCGGATTGTTACCTTGAGGTCATCTTTGATCTGAGCCTCGACAGCGGGGTCACCGGACCAATGAGCGAAGGCGAAGCCGCCGTGGATCTCGGGGCGCTCTGCGTTCTTTGGGGTAAACAAATCGTAGAAGTCGGCTTTGGAGTCGATTCTGACCGTGTATTGGTCACGGAGTTCTTTGGCACGCTGATATAGACCGGCCTGGATCTCCGATAAGATACCGGGGATGCCTTTAACCACTTCTTCAACCGGTCTAAAGGCTTTTTCTTTGAAGGGACGGTCGCGGCGAGCAATGGCGACCGTGCCTTTTTCTAAATCGCGGGGACCGAGCTCGAGCCGGATAGGGACGCCGCGTTTGATCCAGTCCCAATTTTTGACACCGCCGCCCACGTCGCGTTTATCGACTTCGACTGTAACCGGTTCTTTGGCATAGCGCTGGTTACGAATCTCGGCAGCCAGGTCATCGGCAGCTTCCAGGACAGTGGAACGATGTTCGGCTTTTTGGATCACGGGTAAAATGACGACCTGACTGGGAGCGATCCGCGGAGGTAAGATGACGCCGTCATCGTCGCCATGAGTCATGATGACGGTTCCGACTAATCGGGTGCTGGCGCCCCAGCTGGTAGTCCAACCGTATTCCTGGGTACCCTCGCGCGACAGGTAACGTATGTTCGAAGCTTTCGCGAAGTTTTGACCAAGGAAATGGGAGGTACCGGCTTGGACGGCTTTCCGGTCTTGCATCATCGCCTCGACGGTCAAGGTGCTAACGGCGCCGGGGAACCGTTCGCTCTCGCTCTTTTCACCGGCATAAACGGGGATGGCGAGGAATTCTTCGGAAAAGATTTGGTAGACCCGGAGCATCTGATTCGCTTCAGCGACGGCTTCTTCCGAGGTTTCGTGAACGGTGTGCCCTTCTTGCCAGAGAAATTCTGCGGTCCGGAGGAAGAGACGGGTGCGCATTTCCCAACGGAGAACGTTGCACCATTGATTGATAAGGACGGGCAGATCGCGATACGATTGCACCCAGCGGGAGAAGCTAGCGCCGATGATGGTTTCTGAGGTTGGCCGGATCACCAAAGGTTCAGTGAGCTCGGCGGAAGGAGCGGGACGCATTTTCCCATCGGGACCGATCTCAAGGCGATGATGAGTGACCACGGCGCATTCTTTGGCGAACCCTTCGACGTGGGCGGCTTCCTTCTCGAAATAACCGAGTGGGATGAGCAAAGGGAAGTAGGCGTTCCGATGTCCGGTATCTTTGAACATCCGGTCTAGATGGCGCTGAATATTTTCCCACATACCGAAGCCCCATGGTTTGATCACCATGCAACCACGGACATCCGAGTTTTCTGCTAAGTCGGCGGCGCGGACGACCTGCTGATACCACTCGGGAAAATCTTCTGCGCGGGTGGGAGAGATGGCGGTCTTTTGGGCGGGAGCGGACATCGGGAGGTGAGAGGTGAGACGTGAAAGGTGAAAGGTGGAAAACGGAGTCGTGGAGTAATGGAGTGTCGGAGCGGTGGCTGCAAGTCCTAGGTGAAGGAATTTAGGAAAGAGCGGAAGAAATCGGCGCCGCGCTCCAGGTCGCGGATCTCGATGAACTCGTCGCAGGTATGGGCTTGTTTGATGGAACCGGGGCCGATGGCGATGGCGGGCGTGTTTTGTTGGGCAAAAAATGCGGCATCGCAGAACCAAGGGACTCCGATCCGTTGGGAACCAAGAGCCGCGAAGGTTTCGATGATGGGGTGAGAGGGGTCGGTATAAAGTGGTTGGGAGACTTTTAGCGGAGTGGCTTGGACGTCGGGAAAATGCTGGGTAAGAAATGACTGAACCGCTGACACCATTTCTTCCTGGCCGGGAACGGTGCGGATGTCGATCTCGGCCCGGCTATGGTCAGGGACGACGTTGATTTTCACACCGCCAGTAATCGTGCCAAGGCTGATGGTTGGCTTGCCCAGAGTCTCATTGGCGGGAGCAGGGCAGAGGGTGGGGAATTCTTTTTTTAAGGCGGCAAAGGCCTCGGTCAGAACTTCGATCGCGTTGATACCGGCCTCGGGGGCGGCGGCATGAACCGCTTTTCCTTTGGCGTCGAGTTGCATCCAAGCGGTGCCTTTGTGGGTGTAGACAACGTTTAGATCGGTGGGTTCGCCGACCACGACGAAATCGGCTTGTCGTCGCCGGGCAGCGACCTTAGACCCGAGTTGATCCGCTTCTTCGTCGGCAAGTCCGACGAAACCGACCGCCACATTAAGTTTAGAAAGATCGGTCGTTGTTAGTGCCCATAACATCGCGGCCATTGGGCCTTTCGTATCGGTGGAGCCGCGTCCCAGTAAACGGCCTCCAACAATATCGCCTTTAAATGGATCGATTGTCATTCCGCGCGCCGGCACTGTGTCCAAGTGCGGGGCGAACAGGATAGTCGTCTTCGCAGCGGGCGGTCTGGGGAACCAGCCATACACATTCGGCCGGCCTTCGGCGATGTATTCGAATTCGACAGAAGCGCCGTGGGCGCTCAGAAATTCGCCGACGAACCGGCCTATCGCTTCTTCGCCCGCACTGTTGGGGGCGCCGGAGGGGTTCTCACTGGGAATACGAACCAGAGCACGACATAACTCGGTGACGGAGTCAATGCTCATAATAACGCCGGGAACGCCGGGAACTCAGGGAGCGCCGGGAACGCCCGACTTCGCTCCGTCGTCCAGACTCTGGAAGGCTTCGTCGGGCAGGCCGGGAGGCTACGTCGAGCAAGCCGGGAACGCGCTGATGGCTGGCGTTTGATGCTCATGCCTTGGCAATCGATTGGAACCAATCGACGAAACGAGGGATCCCGTCTTCGATTAACGTGGTGGGCCGATAATTGAGGAGGCGGCTAGCCTTAGAGATATCGGCGTAGGTTTGCGGCATATCGCCGGGAGCGGGTGGCTGATAGTCGATCACGGCGGATTTACCGAGCGCTTTTTCGATCAGGCGGATGACGTCGTTCAGCTCAACCGTTTGGTTTTCGCCAAGGTTAAAGATTTCAAACGGCGCCCCTTCAAAGTCGATTGCGTTTACGACTCCTTGGATGGTGTCATCGATAAACGTAAAATCCCGGCGGACGGTACCGTCTCCATAGACTTCGATTGGTTTTCCGTTGGCTATAAGACGGGTGAATTTGTGGATGGACAGATCTGGACGCTGCCTTGGTCCGTAGACGGTAAAGAACCGGAGGCAAACCACTTTTAATCCGTGCAGATGGGAGTAATTCGAGCAGAGCTGTTCGCCGGCGAGTTTGCTGCTGGCGTAAGGGCTGAGGGTTTGCACTAACACCTGGTCTTCGCGAAATGGGAGGTGGCGGGTAGCGCCATAAACAGAGGAGCTGGAAGCAAAAACGAGCTTGCTGATCCCGGAGCATTTCGCGGCTTCGAGCAGATTGAATGTCCCGAATATGTTGGTCTTGAGGTAGAGCTCCGGGTACAAAACCGAGGGTCGAACACCGGCGCGAGCGGCCAGATGAACAATGACATCCGGGCGCTCCGTTTGAACGATGGCCTTGATCTGGTCAGAGTCGCAGACGTCGACAGTGAAGATCTTGGCTGGCGTTTTCCGAAGGTTGGAGCGTTTGACCTCGGGGTCGTAAAAGTCGTTGAAGTCGTCGATTACGACGACGGAATCGCCACGAGCGATGAGCACATCGACCAGATGTGAACCGATGAAACCCGCACCGCCTGTGACCAAGACTTTCATTAGTGGTGTAAAGGGACCAAGCTGGGGTGGAACGCGGCGAGGCGCAAGTCATTCGTGAGAAGTGAGAGGTGGGCGGCGCAGGTAAGCAGTAAGCAGTGAGCAGTAAACAGTGATCCGTGTTTTGTGAGAGGTGACAGAGAAAATGTGAAAGGTTTGCTGTTCGTCATGATGCTTCCTGATAAGCACATCCTACTTTGAGCGTATCGGGTTCACTGCTTACAGCTTACAGCTCACTGCTTACTTGCACGCCACCGCCCGCGTTTTTTGCCACAAGGGGGTTGACAAGTGAACAGAACCGCGGGGATATAAACATTAGCGAATGCCCGACGAGAAAAGAGGTCCTGCCCGGATTACGCTTCCCCCACGCGCTAAAGCTCCGGAGGTTGTGGAGCCGGCCGTTGTTCCAGAGGGTGTTCCAGTGCACACTAGCGAGCGGTTAATTGCGCGGATGCCCCCGGTGCGGCGGGATCCGTGGGTGGTTCCACTGGCGGGGTTGGTCCTCGCTTTTTCCGTGATTTCGCTTATCGTACAGTGTTTAGTTGCTTTCAGTTGAGAACAAAGGGAAACCAGGGGTTGTGCTAACGAAAGAAAGAAAAGGTTATGTCAACGGCTTCTGTAACACATTTAAATCAGTCGAACTTCGATCAAACCATTAGCGAGTCCGACGTGCCAGTGCTTGTCGATTTCTGGGCGAGCTGGTGTGGTCCTTGTCGGATGATCGCCCCTGTGTTGGACGAGATCGCTAAAGAACAGGGAGACAACGTGCGGATCGTGAAGATCGATGTCGACGCTAATCCGGAAATATCTAATCGGTTCGGGATCCGGAACATTCCGACTTTGCTGTTTTTCAAGGGAGGGGAAGTTAAGGATCAAGTGGTTGGGTTAACGAGCAAGGCGGACTTGTTGTCGCGCCTGGATGCTTTAAGAAAGTAAAAGAAAGTAGGGAATATCTGGCGCAAAAAAGGGTACCTAAAGGTAGCGGCAACTGCCTATACGAAGCGATAGTTGCTCTCAAGGTGGTGCCAGTCGAAGAGTTAAATATATGAATATGCTAGCACTGGGCTTTGGGAATTTTGGTGGCCCTGATCTGTTTATCATCTTGCTCATTGTGCTCGTATTGTTTGGCGCCAGAAAGCTCCCTGAGCTGGCCCGCAGTCTGGGGCAAAGCATGAATGAATTTCGTAAGGCTCGGGAAGAGTTCGATCGCGAGCTCCATACCGCGGCGAACGATGTAAAGAGCCAACCTCAGACCTACCAGCCGGCGCAGAATGTGCAGCCGGCACAACCAGCGGGGCAACCGAATCAGTCGCAGCCACAGGTTACGGCTGGAAATGAGCAGCAGCGGCCTCAGGCGTAGAACGCCGGGATCGCCGAGAACAAGCGCCGCGGCCGCGAGGCCTGGAGCGGAACTGAATTTTCGCCGCCTGACTGCAAGGTCAGGCGGCTTTCTTTTTGGGGGGGCGCGCAACAGCGTGTGGGCGTGCTAGTGGACTGAGTGGACCCAGTGGACGGTAATTCATCGTCTCTCTTTGTGTGCTCTGTGTCTCTGTGATGAGATTTTTCCGGCTGCATTTTCTCTTGCGGTGAGGCGGAGGGGACTTAATGTCGCGGGGCGTCCCGCGGCAGCGTTTTTGAGCGCGGGACTTTTTCTGTCCCGAATTTATGGCCAATACAGTTTTGGTGGGTGCGCAATGGGGTGATGAAGGTAAAGGCAAGGTAATCGATTATCTAACCGACCGGGTCGATGTGGTCGTGAGGAGTCAGGGCGGCAATAACGCCGGACACACCGTTGTAGTCGGAGATGTAAAATACATTCTTCGGTTGATCCCGTCGGGCATTCTACGCCCTGGGAAGCTCTGTGTGATCGGAAACGGTGTGGTGGTGGATCCGATCTCGCTCTGCGAAGAGATTGGGGAGCTGAAAAGCCAGGGGGTGGAGATTTCGAAGGAGAATTTGTTAATCAGCGAGGCCGCACACCTGGTGTTTCCGTATCACAAA
>JAFAHI010000785.1 GCA_019237325.1 Verrucomicrobiota bacterium
CCGTTCATTCATTTGCAGAGTTGAAGGGCAAGAGGGTGGCCTTCTCTAAGGGTTCGAGCGCCCATTTAGTGGTTGCACAGTTACTTGCTCGGGAAGGAATGACGTTTGCAGATATAAAGCCGGTCTACCTCGAGCCTCCGGATGCGAGGGCTGCGTTCGAAGCGAAAGCCATCGATGCCTGGGCCATTTGGGATCCCTTCTTAGCCGCCGCCGAAGTTGAGGGAGGCGCAAGGCTAATTGTGAACGGCGCCGGACTAAGCGGGCACCGGGAATTCTATTTCGGTCGAGCTGATTTTCTAAAGGCGCATCCAGGGTTAGTGGACGTAGTAATGGCTGCGCTGGCAGATACCGGCCGGGCAGCCAAGAGCGACCCAAAAGCGACGGCCGATTTTCTAGCTGGCAAGCTCGGTATAACGCCGGCGGTCATGGAACGATCGGAGCTTCGTAAGCAGCGCTATTTCGCCCAACCAATGACGGCGGAGATCGTGAATGAGCAACAGATGGGCGCTGACATTTTCTTTCGTCTCGGTTTGATGCCGAAGGCGATCCGGGTCGCCGATATCGTGTTTGAGTCGCACACCTCCACACCATGAAAGTGTTTTGGTTCATTCCAACGCATGGGGATAGCCGCTATCTTGGGACAAGCCGCGGCGGACGAGTACTTGATTTGGGGTATCTGCAGCAAGTCGCGTCCGCAGTAGATAATCTTGGATTTTATGGAGCGCTTTTGCCCACCGGGCGCTCTTGCGAGGATGCTTGGGTCACTGCCTCTTTTCTGGCCGCTAACACCAAGCGAATGCGGTTTTTGGTGGCCGTCAGACCGGGGTTGGTTTCGCCCACCTTGGCGGCCCGGATGGCCGCGACGTTCGATCGGCTCAGCAATGGGCGCATTTTAATCAACGTGGTCACCGGAGGGGACCCGGTTGAACTAGCCGGAGACGGTTTGTTCGTCGACCACGATACGCGTTACAAAATCACGGATGAATTTTTGACGATCTGGCGTTCGGTTTTAGCGAACGAAGCAGAGGTAAATTTCGAAGGAGAACAACTGCGGGTACGCGGAGCGAAGGTTCTGTTTCCGGCGGCACAAAATCCGTATCCGGCCCTTTATTTTGGAGGTTCTTCTGACGGCGCCATCGATGTCGCGGCGAAGCACGTGGACTATTACCTAACCTGGGGTGAACCGCCGGAGCAGGTTAAGGAGAAACTCGCTAAGGCGCGCAATTACGCCTACGCCAAATACGGTCGGGAGCTCAAATTTGGTATCCGGCTGCATATCATCGTCCGGGAATCAGAGGAAGAAGCCTGGCATGACGCGGAGCGTTTGATCAGCCAGGTGACAGACAAAACGGTTACACTCGCCCAGCAGACGATGGCTCGCCAGGACTCAGTGAGTCAACAACGCATGTTGGCCCTGCAAAAATTAGCTGGTCCTACACGCTCTCGGAAGGATCTGGAGATCAGTCCTAATCTATGGGCCGGAGTTGGGTTAGTCCGGAGCGGCGCCGGTACGGCTTTGGTTGGAAGTGTCGAGAATGTCGTTAAACGCATGAAAGAGTATGCCGAGCTGGGCATCGATACCTTCATCTTCTCGGGGTATCCGCACTTGGAGGAAGCCTATCGAACTGCCGAGCTGCTTTTGCCGAATTTGCCGCTCGATCATGGTGACGATGGGCGGGAATCAGCCGCAGATTTTTCTCCGGGCGAAGTGATCGCAAATGATTTCTCGCCCAGCGGTTAGCGTGCACCGCAAGGACACGCAGAACTCGATCGAATCGACAAGACGGAATAGCCGCAAAAGAGCGCAAAGAACGCAAAAAAGGGGCTGCAGATGTCTACTAATAAAACCGAACCGCTGATGCACGCTGATGTAAGCAGATACGGAAGTGAAAGGGGGATGGGTGATCAGTGTCACATTCTCGAACTCCTGAACTCCTTGAATTCCTTTCAAAAATGGCTGCCGAGTCTATAGCCTACCGTAACCGCTGGATTCGGCTGGCTGCCCCGTGGCTGGTTCCGATCGGGCTGATACTCTTCTGGCAAATCTTTGCGGTAAGTGGGCTTATTCCGCATCGCATCCTGCCGTCGCCTGTGGAGGTGATGCAGGCTGGATTTCACCTCACGGTCACCGGAGAAATGCCCGCGCATTTATGGGAGAGTTCCCAGCGTGCGGTTATCGGCCTCCTGATCGGAGGAACGATCGGATTTGTCTTCGCCCTATTGAACGGCTTGTTCGGTCCAGCCCATCTCGTATTCGATTCGTCTTTGCAGATGCTCCGGAATATCCCGCATCTAGCAATGATTCCTCTGGTCATCCTCTGGTTTGGGATCGGCGAGCCCGCGAAAATGTTTCTGATCGTGATCGGTGTGTTTTTTCCGATCTATATAAACACCGTTCACGGAATTCGGTCGACTGATCCTAAGCTAATCGAGATGGGACGAATTTACGGTCTGACTCCGTGGGAATTGCTATTCACGGTAGTACTGCCAAGTGCGTTGCCATCGATCCTGGTTGGGCTTCGTTACGCGCTCGGGATCATGTGGCTCACTTTGATCGTGGCGGAGACGGTCGCCTGTGACAACGGGATCGGTTATATGACTATGAATGCTCGCGAGTTCTTACAAACCGATGTCGTCCTGGTTGGCATTCTGCTTTACGCGCTCCTGGGAAAGTTAGCCGATACGGTTACCCAGGCATTGGAACGTTGGTTATTGCGATGGAATCCGGCGTACAGATGAGCGCAAAATTTCGTCCTCGTACTCGTCGTCGTCCTCGTCCTCGATTTGGGGTGGTTGCTCGGACAGTTTTCGAAGGATCGACGGACTCGTTCTCCGTAGACACGCCTTTGTTTTTTGGAGCCGTACGTGCTAGCGCCGCCTTTTCGAGGACGAGGACGACGACGAGTACGAGGACGACTAAGACACGCTAAGGCACGCATATGTCGAACAACACTTTACTAGAAGCTAGGCTGGTATCGCGGACAGACAAGGCTGTCGCCGTGCGTACCCACGCGCTAAGCAAAGAGTTTAGTGGTCGCCTGGTACTGCATTCCTTGGATTTTCGAGTCGATCCTGGGGAGCTCGTAGCGGTCGTGGGTAAAAGCGGGTGCGGGAAGTCGACCCTTCTACGATTGATTTGTGGACTGGAGAAGCCGTCCAGTGGCTGGGTAGAGGTCGATGGTGAACGGTTAAACGGGTTGAGTCGTCATGCCCGTTTGATGTTTCAAGATGCCGCGCTGTTGCCGTGGAAATCGGTAAAGGCAAATGTGGCTCTTGCCGCCCCAAGGAAGAGTTTGCGTGATCGGGTTGCCGAGGATGCGTTACAGCACGTCGGGCTTCGAGATCGCGCGCAGGAATGGCCTTCGATCCTGTCGGGAGGTCAACGGCAACGGGTCGCTTTGGCCCGGGCGTTAGCCAGTGACGCGAATTTATTGCTGTTCGATGAGCCCCTGGGGGCACTGGATGCCTTGACGCGACTCGAGATGCAGGCCCTGATTGAGCGACTGTGGCTCGAGCGCCGCTTCAGCGCCATTCTAGTGACGCACGACGTGGAAGAAGCTGCGGCGTTGGCGGACCGAATCCTATTAATGGAGGGCGGACGCGTGACCTTCCAAACCACGGTATCCCTCGAACGTCCACGCGATCGGGCCAGCGCGGAATTTACCGCCCTCAAGGAAGCGATTCTGGAGAGGATTCTGGGGCGGCATGCTTAGGGTGGAGGGGGGCGTATGAATTCAGGGAGGGCGCGCTGCCTGTCCGACGTAGCTTGTGCTCTGACGTTTGTTTCTTGTCTCGCTTCGCGAAGTCGGATCCCCGCGCGCCGCGAATCGGTCTGCGCCGTGAACCTGGCTAAACGCTGGATCCGGTCTGTACTGGCCTTCGGTTAGAAGGATCGCGAGGATCCGACGTCGCCACTGTGAGAAAGGCCTCGCCCACTTACAAAAGGCTATGTCGGACAGGCTGCGATCCCTCCCGGGTGGCGGCCGTTTCGTTATCCGCGAACGTTACCTGATCTTGCCAAAACTCCTCGTGTCTACGTCTGCTCCCGACGATCAAACGCCGTTCGGGAATTCACGCGCGGAGACATTTCCGGGAGCCGCCTG
>JAFAHI010000155.1 GCA_019237325.1 Verrucomicrobiota bacterium
ACGGCCGGGTTGCCTGAACACAAATCATATTCATACTGGAGCATGTCGATGACTGTCTTCGTCACAGGGGCAAGTGCCGGGTTCGGCGCAGCGATCACAAAAAAATTCATTGATGAAGGAAATCGCGTGGTGGCCTCGGGGCGCCGGCAAGAACGCCTCAAAACCCTCGCCGACGAACTCGACACGGATCAACTCCATACGTTGGTGCTCGACGTTCGAGATCGATCCGCTGTCGAACACGCCGTTAACACTTTGCCGCCTGCGTTCGCGGCAATCGATGTGGTGGTGAACAACGCCGGCTTGGCGCTCGGACTGGAGCCGGCTCACAAAGCCGACATCGAAGCCTGGGAACAGATGGTCGACACTAACGTAAAGGGTCTGATGTATGTGACTCGCGCGATACTTCCAGGCATAGTGACCCGCAACCGCGGCCACATTGTGAACATCAGTTCGACTGCGGCCAATTATCCGTACCCGGGCGGCAACGTCTACGGTGCCACCAAGGCTTTCGTGCGCCAATTCTCGCTCAACCTACGCGCTGATTTACTCGGAACTAAGGTGCGAGTGACCGACGTCGAACCTGGGTTAGTCGCTGGCACCGAATTTTCAGTGGTGCGTTTCAAAGGCGATAAGGACAAAGCCGCGAAAATCTATGATCAGGCAGATGCGCTGACAGCCGAAGATGTGGCCGAAACCGTGTATTGGGTAACGACTTTGCCCGCACGGATGAACATCAACACCATTGAGCTGATGCCAGTGACCCAGTCTTTCGGTCCCCTGGCCATACACCGGGGCTAGGGACCATAGGGTTTTAGGTTGTAGGTTTTAAGTTTTAGGTTCGAAGTTGTAAATCGTTGCCTCCAACCTCCAACTTAAAACTTAAAACCTAGAACCTAGAACGCCTTCCATGCGCATCGCTGATCTGGAAACACCGGCCTTAGTCCTTGACCTGGCAGTGCTCGAGCGGAACTGCGCTGCCATGGCTGAACGGGCCAAACGCCACGGAGTGCGCCTAAGACCGCATATCAAAACGGCGAAATCCGCGGAGGTCGCGGCCATCGCGACGCGAGGCCAGTTTGGCGGCCTCACGGTTTCGACGGTCGCCGAAGCGGCTTACTTTGCGGGGCATCAATTTCGCGATTTGACGTATGGGGTGGGAATTGCGGCCGACAAGATTCCTGCGCTGGCGGCCATCCAAAGGGAGCACGGTGCCACGATTAATCTGATTGTGGATAGCGTCGCCGCAATAACCGCTGTAGCCGCCAACGCGGCAAAGGAACAATCGATTTTCCCAGTGTTAATCGAGATCGACACTGGCGGCCGTCGGGCTGGTCTTGATCCCGAAGATCCGGAACTTCTCGCGGTAGCACAAGCCGTGGCTGAGTCGAAATCGCTGAAACTTTCTGGTGTGCTCAGCCATGCCGGACACAGTTACCATGCTCATGGCTCCAATGAGATCCGGCGGATTGCAGAACAGGAACGCTGGGGTGTAGTCCGCGCCGCTGAACGGATCACGGCAGCCGGTTTGCCCTGCGAAACGGTAAGCGTGGGGTCCACTCCAACCGCGGTATACGCGGAACGGTTGGACGGTGTCACTGAGATGCGACCCGGTGTTTACACTTTCTTCGATCTTGATCAAGTCGGGCTCGGCGTATGCACCGAGCAAGATATCGTGGTGTCGGTGCTTGCCACCGTCATCGGTCACAATCGGCGGAGTAACCGGATCTTAATCGATGCCGGCGCCCTCGCACTTTCGAAAGATTTAAGTGCTTCGGAGTTTACGAAAGACGTCGGTTACGGCTTGATCCGCCCCGTACGCGGCGCCGTTTTACCGCCGGTACACCTGTTTGTTGCGGAAGTGCATCAGGAACACGGACAAGTCGCTGCCGCCTACGGCGAACCGCCTTGGGACGATCTGCCGATTGGCGCTAAGGTGCGAGTCCTGCCGAATCACGTCTGTTTGACGGCAGCTCCGTTTGATCGATACCACGTCGACCGCGGAGATGGTTTGGCTAAGGTTGAGTGGGAGAAGATTCGCGGGTGGTGAAGTCCGGACTGCCTTGTGTACACTCTGCCAGGTTAATGGAGCCCTCGAAGCTTGCGCTTTTTGTTTTAGCCAAAGCCGGTCTGGCTTTCTTGTCGGGGCCGAACACCGCATTGACTGTTTCCAGGTCTATTTCTCAAGGGGGTTAACGCGGGGAAAAGCTCGGTGAGGCAGGGATTCGAACCCTGGGTACCCTTTTGGGGTACAACGCTTTAGCAAAGCGCCGCTTTCGACCGCTCAGCCACCTCACCAA
>JAFAHI010000737.1 GCA_019237325.1 Verrucomicrobiota bacterium
GGCTTTATCAGACAACTTTTGCAGTTCTTCCTGACTGGAAATCATCTTGGGGTATTCCTCGGGGGGATTGAGAGTCAACGAACGATACAGGATAGCCGCAAAAAGGCGCAAAAAACGCGAAAAAAAAAGACGAAGAAAAATCTCGCGCAAAGGCGCAAAGGTAAAGACAGAGAGCCAGAAGGTGATTCGTGAAAAGAGACCAGCCTAGCGCAGCCGCGTAGCGGCGAAATATTTATAGCCCGGCCACGGCCGGACGTAGCCATAGGTATTCCGCAAATAGGCGATCGAGCGCTGTAAGCGCGGCAGAAAACGGGGGAGCGGGCGTGGGGTGGAATGGTTGATCCCCAGGATTTGCCGTCTTTTCGTGCAGGCTCACCGTTTCTGTCGCGCTTTCAGCGCTAAACGCTTTTTTTGTGCGCACCTAGGGCTCGCAGGCTCGCCCTAGGCTATAAATATTTCGCCGCTACGCGGCTAGGTCGACCTCGCAAGCGAGGCAGCGCTCACGGGTGGCGCCCCCCCCGCTTTATTCGCGTCCATTCGTGTCCATTCGCGGTTTTTTTCCGTTCTTTTGCGGATTCAGGTGTTCAGGCGGGTGAAGCCGTCGGGGGTCCAATTTTCGGAGCCGACACCGTGGTGGACGAAGAAGAGGTCGGTGGGATCGTATTTTTCTTTGATGGTTTTTAGACGGGCGTAGTTCGGGCCCCAGAAAGATTCTTGCCAGGATTCCTCGAAGTAATCGGTCTCGTTAACGTAAGAGCCGGGCGTGGGAACAATTTTTCTGAACTCGCTTATCGCTTGACCGATCTTTAGTGCTTCTTGACGGGCAGTGGTCACGTCGGGTTCATGGCCGGGGATACCGGGATAGACGGGTGATCCGCCGCCTCCGATGATGACGAGAGCGAATGCGTTTAACACAGCCGGATTCATCGGGGTATCGCGGGCGGCAGCGATTTCTTCCGGGGGTGCTCCGGCTAAGCCTTTATTGAAATGGAAGGTGGCTCCCCAATGGCGGGTGGCAGAAAAGAGAGCATCCACTAACTTTGTGGTTTGGTCTTCGGCCAGGAGGTTTTCCGGCAACCAAGTCGATTTATAGCCGTACCAATATTTTCCTATCTGGCCGTTATCGGCTTCCCACCAATAATATTTCTCCGGTGCGCCTTCTCTTGAGTCGGGGTGGATCGCTTGCGGTAGATATTTTTTCAGAAAAGCCGTGTCCCAAAATTTTTGGGCGGGTAGAGCCAGGATAATTGGTTCGGACGCGATCGTATATTTGTCTGGCGATTTTTTGATGCGGTCGAAGAATGGGTTCCAGAGGGTTTCGACCTCGGATTTCGCTAGACCTTGGAACACCATCGTGATCGCGATTTCGTTATTTCCGCGGAACGAGACGGTCTCGCCCCAGTGCGGGTTGAACAAGTGATCTCGGTAGAAGTCTATAAAATCCTGTAGCAGGTCGTGGAACGCGGTATCCGATTTTGCCTGGATCGCGGCGAAGACCGCTCCGAAGAAGTTGGGGAGGTCACGGGTTCGCAGTGTGAGTTTTGTCACAACCCCGAAGGTGCCGCCTCCGCCTCCTTTGATGGCCCAGAATAGATCGGAGTTAGTACACGCGTTTGCGATCCGGACCTCGCCGTCTGCGGTCACTATTTCGGCTTCTAGTAGACCGGCCGCGGCCATTCCGAATTTTTTCGACCAACTTCCAAAGCCGCCTCCTTGAATCAGGCCGGCTACGCCGACCGTGGTACATCCGCCGCCTTGGACGTAACGGGCACCTTCGACGGTGACCGCGTGATAGGCATCGATCCACATGGCGCCGGATTCGACGGTTACGGCGGGCTCGGGTGCCTCGTGTCCAGAGCAGCCTTGGCCGACAAATGCGTCTTGTAACGCGACTTTGTTCATTGCCCGGGTCCAGATCAGGAGGGAGTCAGCAGCGTTTGATCCGCCCACATAGCTGTGGCCGCCGCCTTTTACGACGAGGCGGAGATTGTTGGTCCGAGCGAAGTTCACTCCGGCAACGACATCTTCCGTGGTTTGCGCTGCGATCGCATAAACACTGGGAGCGGACATCCAGGCATCGACCCACCCAGTGGTTTCGGTCGCTCCCGGTTGATCGCCGATGTAAAACGGGTTTTGCAGATCTTTCAGTAGCTTTGCGCGAGCCGCCGTGTCTGCGGTGGTGTATCCGGCCAGGGGTGATTCGACTTTAATCAGCCGGCCGCCAACGGTTTGATTCAGTTTTTCCCAGGCAGCGTTGTCTGGCCAGCCTGGATCGGAAGGGCGTACTCGAGAGGCAGGTGATGGAGATGGTGAGGTGGCTCCTGCCGATCCCATTAGATGCGGCCAGAGAACGGATAAAATCGGGATAGTGGAAAGGCGTTTGAGGAAGGATTTACGGGTCATGGGCAAGGGAAGACGAACCGCGAGTGGACACGAATAGCGACCACGAATGGACGCGAATGAAAATCTCACACAAAGCCACGAAGACACAAAGGGGAAGAGGGTGAAAGGTGATCGGTGGAGCGTTTGAATGTGTTGGCGTGCGAGTGGACGGGAGTGGACTTAGTAGACGGAGTGGACCTGGTGGACGGAGAAATGGGGAGTGGGTGTCTGTATTTTCGCGTCCATTCGCGGTCCGTATTCGCGTCCATTCGCGGTTTCCTTTGCGCCTTTGCGGCCTTGCGTGAGGTTTTTTTACAGCGTTGGGATGAAACGCATTTTTTGGAATTGGGTGAAGAGGCGGAACAACATTTCTTCGGTGTCGACCCATTCAAGGAAACCGTATCGGCGGGATTTGGTGGTGTCAGACATGATGTCGTACTCAATGTTAAAGATAGCTTCGCCGAAGGGCCAGGAGACGGCCTGTTCGAAGGTATAATCGAGTAGACCGTGCTTCTTGACGAGGTTTTGCCAAAGCGTGGCTTTGTCGGACATGAATTGGGTTAAAGGGAGGTGTTGCGGCGGCGCGTAATCCATCTTGAAATAATCGGCCAGCCGCGGCCATAGGTTGGTCCAGCGATTGAAATCGCCGTTAGTGATATTGAAGGCTTCGCCGTTACATTGTTCGCTTTCGCCGGCCCAGACGACGGCTTTCGCTAACAACGCGGCATCGGTCATCTCCATGATGATGTTGTAGGATTTGGCAGTGCCGGGGAAACGGAGAGGTAATCCCATCTCTTTGCAAAGCACCGCGTATACAGCAAGAACGGTCGCCATGTTCATGGGGTTACCGACGGCGAACCCGCAGATGGAAGAAGGGCGAAGCGATGACCATGACCAGGATTTTGCGGTCGATTGGGTTTTTAGATAGTCTTCCTGATCATAGTAGAAATTTGGCGGCATGTGGCGCAGGTCGTCCTCTCTGGCCGGGGTTTTGTAAGGACCGAGATGCGCGCCGTACCATTTGGCGCCTTCCAGTAGCACCACCTTCCGGAACTGTTTCGAGGAGCGTTCCACAGTCTCAACCAAATTGGTGAGCATGGCTAAGTTAGGTCCTACCTCATCGAAAACGTTGGTTCCCCAGTAAAGCGCCGCGAAAAAGATGTGGGTAACGTCGCCGACGTTGCTCAGCTTGGCTTCGACCGCGGACCGGTCTGAAAGATCAACCGCGATGTATTTTGCTGAGCTCTGAAATTCCGGGTTCCTCCGGGATAGTCCGATTACTTCCCAATCACCTAGTGAAATCAGGTGGTTCACAAGGGTTCGACCGGTAACGCCGAGCGCTCCGGCTACCAAAGCCTTCTTCATGGGGAGAGAATCTCATGCAAAGGGGGAAGGGAAAAGGAGAAGAGGGTGAAAGGTGATTGGTGATAGGTGAAAAGTGAAAGGCCTGCCCTGAGCATCTCGGCAGGCTCGATACAGGCAAGCACTGGGCGCGTCGACGGGTGATTGGTGGAGGATGGAATGGTCGCAAAAAGGGACCGCGAATGGACACGAATGGACGCGAATAAAGAGACAAACCGCAGGGGAAGTGATTGGTGAGAGGTGATTGGTGGAAAAGGGAGCTCGGGGTGCTGGCGCGCAGGTGGAGGGGAGTGGATTTAGTGGACGGAGTGGACCTAGTGGACGTTGTGGAATGGTAGAGTTAGTGGGTGCTTGGTAGATCCTCCCTTATTGCCTCCGTGTCTTTGTGTGAAGTTTTATTCGCGTTTATTCGTGTCCATTCGCGGTCCGTTTGGCGTAGACGATGGCGCCGCCCATGTGGCCGGTTTTTATGGTCTCGTGCATGAGGTCGTAGAAATTGGAGGCGTATTCCCAGGTCTCAATGCCGCATTCTTCGATCAGTTTAGAGCGTAGCTCGCGGATGCGGTCCGAGAAGGTTTTGTACCAACGAATATATTCGATGGTTACATCTTGGATGGTGTCGAGCGTCCAGCCAGTTTCACGGAGTAGATCGCTGATGGTAGATAGGATCAGGGGATGCCAACCGAGTAATTCTACGTGTTGACCTAGTGCGGATTCTTTGAAGGTGCCGGGATCGGTGTAGTCGAAGATTGCGAGTTGTGTACCCGGCTTACTGTTGTGCGCAAAAGCGCGGAGTGCAGCGGGTTGATCGGAGAAGGCGTAAAAAGAATTGAAGCAACAAACGATATCGAATTTGCCGGATCCGATCCGGTCGGCTTGTTCCACGGGGCAAACATCGAAAGTGATTTCAGGATAGACCTGGCGAGCTCGCTGAATTGATTCGCCTTCGATATCGATCCCCGTGACTTTGCCCCAACCGGCTCGCTGAATGTAAGCGGCAGTTCCGCCACGGCCGCAGCCGGCGTCGAGCACTTGCTGGGCCGGGTCTTTCGGCAGCTTATTCCAAACCAGGTCGATTGATTCGGTTTCGCCCGCATGGGCATAGTCGCCGCCACGGGCAAGGGCTAGGAGACGTTTTCCTTGGAAAGAATTGAGACGCATGGGAGGGGGGAGCTGCGAGCGCGAGAAGTGATTGGTGATTGGTAATTGGTGGGGGTGGCAAGTGGCAGGTTAGCAGACGCGTGAAGGGGTGGGAAGAGTGGACGGGAGTGGACTTAGTGGACGAAGTGGACGGGGTGGAGTGGGCGGCGCTTTGCGGTAGCTAATGGTCAATAGCGAAAGCGCTATTATGGTTTCCACCAATCACCCTTCGACGCGCCCTATGCTTGCCTGTTTCAAGCTTGCCGAGAAGCTCAGGGCAGGCCTTTCACGAATCACTAATCACCTCTCCCCTTTGCGTGAGGGTTATTCTCGCCCGGCGGCGATTATTAGGAAGGGGGGACGGCGGGATTGGTCTTGGGTGTCGGGGTCTTTTGTGTCGGCGGGGAGTGGTTTGGGTTCTTCTAGTCTTTTTAGTAGGAAGCCGGAGCTGATTACGGTGTTAACGTAGGTGGCGATGGTCCTGTGGTATTTGATGACGTTCTCGGTTAACCAGTTGGTTTGGCGGCGGCCTTCTTCTTGGTAGTTGTCTACGGGCCAATGTAAACGTTGGCCGTTCGGGTCGTGATACCAGGACTGGGCTGGGAGTGCGGTGAAGATGGGGTGTTCGACTGAAAATAGGAAAGTGCCTTTTGGGGTTAGGCACTGATTAACTTTTCGGCAGACCTGATCGAATGGTTCAACATAATGCAGTGCTAGCGAACTGATTAATTCACAGCAAGGTCATCCGGCCGCGGCCGGACCACAAAGAGGAAATTCCTAACGTCAGAGTTCTACCTTTGTACCCTTTGCGATCTTCTGTGGGATTGGTTTTGTATTTCTTTGCGCTTTTTGTGCCTTTTCGCCTTACGAATCGAGGACGAGGACGAGGACGATAGGGTGGCGCTGGCGCGCTTATTCGCGGAGGCGGGAGGAGCGGCCGTAGATTAGGAGCATGGCCAGGAGGACGCCGCCGTAGATGATTTGGCGGCCGGCCTCGAGCATTTGGAGGACAGAGAGCATGCTCTGGAGGAGGACAATTAAGAGGACACCGATTACGGTACCGATATAACGGCCGCTACCACCGAGGACGTTGGTTCCGCCGAGGACGATGGCGGCGATGGCGGGTAATAGATAGGGGTCACCCATGCCTTGATAGGCTTTGGTTGAGTAACCGGTTAACATGATCCCACCAAGTGCGGCGGTGATGCCGCTGGTGATGAATGCGCCAATAATCACCAACCGGGTAGGTACTCCGGACAGGTAAGCAGCGCGTTCCCGGTTACCCACAGAATAAAGGTAACGTCCGAACTGGGTGGCGCGCAGGAGAAAGATTAAGATAGCGGATACTGCGATCCAGACAAACAAGGCGTTCGGGATGCCAAAGGTGCGATCGACCGCTAACGTGGCCATTAGTTGGGTAGCATGACTGGCTGGTGCGGCGCCTCCTGTATATAAGACGACTAAGCCTTGCAGTACCGCGTTCATCCCGAGGGTGAAGATCATCGATGGAACTCGCAACCAGGCGACACCTACCCCGTTGACGAGACCGACTAACGCGCCGCAGCCGAGTCCGACGGGGAACACGAGTAGTCCGGCGGTATTTTCGACGTGAGCAACGGCGGTGCCCATCATTGCCGCCATCGTGATGGTCCACGGGATAGAAAGATCGATGTGACCAAGCAGGATCACTAACATTGAACCACCGGCGATAATGCCGAGGAAAGAGGCGACTTCTAACTGTTGTAACAGGTAGTTCGCTGAAACGAAATTATGGTTGATGGTGTATCCGATCGCCAGGATCACCAGGATGCAGGCGCTAGCTGCAATGATGGGTTGGTTTTCTTTGGTGAAGATCCGGTTCACATGAAAACCTCCATTTGGTTTTTGCGGCGAAGCACGCGAACTGCACCGAGACAGACTGCGCCTAGCAGGATGAGGCCTTGAAATAACGGTTGCCAAAGAGCGGGCGCGTTAAACACGAAAAGGAGGTCGCTAATGGTGCGCAGGACGAACGCTCCGCAGATTGAGCCGATGAACCCCCCTGAACCTCCGAATAGTGAAGTGCCGCCGATGGCGACGGCAGCGATCGAGTTCAAGGTGTAAAAGCCGCCTTGGCTGGAGCTGGCTTCGCCGGAGAGCGAGATCAACGACAATAAGAGGCCGCCGCAAGCTGCTAGTAAACCCGCTAAAGCATAAGCAGCAAACCGGGCGCGCCCGATGGCTAGGCCGGACATATAGGCAGCGTGTTCGGATGATCCTACCGCGTAACAGTTCCGGCCAACCACGAGATTACGGAACGGCCACCAGACGAAAAGAATGATTCCGACTAATAAGAGGAAGGTCGTGGGGATCCCAAAAACATCATAGGTTAACGCGTTGCTGAGATCTTCGTTTACCTCGCCGCCTGGGCTCGGGCGTAACAAGAGCGCGATTCCAAAATAGATGGCGCCGGTAGCCAAGGTGGCAATGATCGGTTGGATCCTGCCGATTACGACGATGGTGGCGTTGATGGCGCCGGCCAACAGGCCGCTGGCTAAAATAGCGAATGCGGCGAGCGCGGTTTGACCGGGCGAGCCGTTCAGGATCACTGAAGACAGACAGGAGGTCATTGTCATCACCATCCCGACGGATAAATCGAATCCGCCAGTTAGGATGACCAAGGTTTGGGCCATGGCGACGAACGCTAAGACGACTCCTTTGTTCGAGACCGAGGTTAAGACATTGGTGGATAGGCCGTTTGCTTGTTGCGACGCGAACAGGACGAACATCACGGCGAACACAAAGAAACTGAGCAAGGGGCCGGCGTTGCGTTTCCAAAACCGGGACCACGTATGGGACCACGTATGGGACCGCGAATGGACGCGAATGGAGCGCGAATCGACACGAATGGGTGTGGATGGGTGGGAGGCGGGCGTTTTAGGGGGAGCGGCGTCGGATTGGGGCGCGGTCGGGGGTGCCTCGACGGCGTGCGAGGACGCGCGCCCTTCCTCCATCGGATCACGAGGACGGTCACTGTTATCGCTTAGGTTCAGGGATGTGGTGATGAGGTTGTGTTCGTTGAGGTCTGGACCGCTGAGCTCACGGATCAGTCTGCCTCCGTAACAAACCAGTACTCGGTCGCACATTCCGATGAGCTCTTCGTAGTCGGTTGAATAGAAGAGAATGCCGAGACCGGTTCCGGCTAGTTCTCGCATCAAGCGGTAGAGCTCTTGTTTGGTCCCGACATCGATTCCGCGGGTGGGATCATTCAGGAGCAAGATCCTGGGCTGTTTCAGCAGCCATTTCCCGATGACAACTTTTTGCTGGTTACCACCGGATAACGTTCTAACCGGAGCAGACAAGTTATTGGCCAGGATGCGTAGCTTATCGACAACGTCGTTGGTGGCGGCTTGTTCGCGGGAACGATCGATGAGACCGAACCGGCTCAGGTCCGAGGAAGCAGCCAGGACGAGATTGTCTTCGATTGACATCGGGAGAAGTAACCCTTGGGTTTGGCGATCTTGAGGGATCAACGCTAAACCGATGTCGCGAGATTTGGCTTGGCGCGGATGTTCGATGGTGGTTGGCCGGCCGTCTATACGAACTTCGCCGCTGAGACCGCGAAGCACGCCGAATAAGGCTAACAAAAGTTCGCTTTGGCCTTGGCCGTCCAGGCCTCCAAGGCCGACGATTTCTCCGGGGGCAAGTTTCAGGGAGATGCCGTTCAGGACGTGGTACCAGGTGAGGTCTTTCAGTTCCAAGAGAGGAGGCATCTGCGGATGGGCGTGTGGACGGGTCGGCGTGTCGGCGCGGGAGTGGACGGTAGTGGACGGAGTGGACTTAGTGGACGGGGCGGACGGTTGGTTCGAGGACGAGGACCACGTGCTGGGTTTCTCGGGGTAGGCTCGCGCGACTTCGCGGCCGATCATCATCGGGACGATTTCTTCGGTGGTCCGGCTGGACATGGGGAAGGTCTCGATGTGTTTGCCGTTGCGGAAGACGGAACAGATATCGGCCAGAGCGGAGATCTCGGGCATTCGATGGGAGATATAGAGCACGGCGACGCCTTGTTCGCGTAAGCCGCGAACGATCCGGTAGAGATGTTCTACGTCTCTCGCGGTCAGGGCGGAGGTCGCTTCATCCATGATGATGAGGCGCGGGTTCCGGACGAGCGCTTTCGCGATCTCCACCATTTGTTGGCGAGAGAGCGGTAGATCTTTAACCCGTTCATCCGGATGAATGTCGCCGCAGCCGACACGCTGTAAGACTTCTTCGGCGATACGGCGTTGGCGCCGGCGATCAATTAGCCCGAAACGTTTGGGCGGGTCAGCGATCGAGATGTTATCGGCGACGGAAAGATCGGGTAATAGCGATAGCTCCTGAAAAATGCAGACGATGCCGAGCGCTGCGGCATCGGAGGGAGAGACGAATTTTATCGGTTTATCTTCGACGTAAATCTCGCCTTCATCCGGGCGGGTAACTCCGGCGATCAGCTTCATGAGCGAGCTCTTGCCGGCGCCGTTCTCACCGACCACGGCATGGATGGTGCCGAGCGAACAAGCGAAATCGACGTTCGCGAGTGCGGTCACGCCGCCGTAACGCTTGGTGATGTGCTTTAGGCGCAGGAATTCTGACATGTGAGAAGTGAGACGTGAGAGGTGAGAAGTGAGAGGGGGGTGTCGAGCGGCGGTGTGGGCATGTGCGCGGCGGGGATGGGGGCGGGTGTGAAAGGTGAAAAGTGAAAAGTGAAAGGTGAAAGGTGAGCGACGGGAGGTGGTGGCTCGGGGGGATCCTGAGGAGCGGTTGGGTGGTGGCCTAGATGGGACTTATGGGACTCATTGGACTAATGGGATTGGGCGCGTGGCCGGGCTCGGGTGCTAACGGTGACGGCCCGGCGTCAACATGTGGCAGGTGCTGTGGGCGAGAGGCTTTTCACCTCTCACCTTTCACTTTTCACCTTTCACAGGGACGAGCTGTAAGCTCGTCGTTACTCGGACGTCTTGGCTGCGTTCATTAGCTTGCCGGCGTCGAGCTTGATGTCGCACTGGGGGAATCCGCTGGCGACGAAGAAGTCGTCGGAGAGATTCGGGAAATAATCGACACCTGCTTTCATGGTCTCATAGTCAGTTTGCGGGATCGGCGCGGAGATGTATTGGGGGAGGCTGTTTCCTTGGAGCGCGGCGAGACCGGCTTTCAGCGCCATGGCGACTAGAGCCGGGGATTGGCCATAGGAAAAACCTTTCAAGCCTTCACTGGCGTGTTCGGCGATCAGTTTTCTGAAGCCGTTCTCGGCTTCGCCGGCGACAGGGATGAACGGGTTCTTAGCGTCGATCAAAGCCCGGACAGCTCCGGTGGTGCCGCCTTGACAGGTCATGCCGTCGAATTTGCCGTGAACGGCGATGGCATCGGCAACGGCTTTTTGAGCGGTGCCGTCATCCCAGTTACCAACGACTTCGGTGACTTTGATATCGGGATTTTTGTCGAAAATCTCGTGTTGGCCTTTGTGGCGGTCGAGATCGACAGGGTTGCCGGCGACGCCGCGTACTTCAATCACGTTGCCTTTTGTTCCCATCTCTTTAACGATCCATTGGCCCATGAGACGGCCGGCTTCGAGTTGGTCTTCGTTAACGGCAACGATCTGATCGCTATCGATGGTGTTATCGAAAGAGATGAGCATTACGCCCGCTCGTTTAGCGCGTTCGATCACTGGTTTGAATGCGGTGGAACTGACGGCGTTAATGATGACCAGGTCGTACCCGGCGTTGATAAAGTTATCAACGGCTCCGATCTGAGCGGCCACGTCGGTTCCGGTGCTGACGATTTTGAGTTCTTTGATCAAGGGTTTGATCTGGGGATCTTCGGCGTATTGCTGGAGACATTTGATCATCTCGATCCGCCAGGTG
>JAFAHI010000123.1 GCA_019237325.1 Verrucomicrobiota bacterium
GGTTTAATCGCCAGATCTTCCGATTATCTGGATCAGCTCTCCGGCGAATTGCCGGCAACCAAGTCACCGGTAGCTTGGGCAAAGGCGGATGTAAGTGACGCTAACGAGGTAAAATCCGCCTTTGAGCAACTCGGCCAAACTTTAGGACCAACCGATCTCCTGGTCTTTCACGCCAGCGCAGGAGGCCCATTTGGTCAAGGAGTGCTGTCGATCGACCCCAAGGATTTTGCCCGGAGCTGGGCCGTCGGCACGCTTGGAGGATTGCTTTGTGCTCAGGCTGTGGTCCCAGACATGCTCAAAAAAGGGGCCGGAGCCATTCTATTCACGGGAGCGACCTCATCTGTACGAGGCGCCTCCATTTCCTTTAGTAGTTCCAAATTCGCGCTGCGCGGGCTAGCCCAGAGTCTCGCCCGCGAACTGTGGCCGAAAGGGATTCATGTTGCCCATGTCGTGATCGACGCGGTCATTGGTGAGCAGGGGACCGCGAACACGCCGCCAGGACCCGAGCCTTTGCTTGATCCCGATGCGATGGCCGAAGCTTATTGGCAACTTGCCATTCAAGACCGGTCAGCTTGGACCCTGGAATTGGACCTCAGACCGTTCGGGGAAAAATTCTTCGAGTAGCCGAAGCCGTTTGGCGTTCAACGTTCGGCGTTTGGCGTTCGGCGCTGGCCACGCAGCGTCGCGTATCTTGGATCAGAATTATTGGTAAGGGTGCGCACCGGGTTGGTTCCTCGGAGTAATTGTGTTCCCCGAACGCGACGCCGAACGCCAAACGCCGAACGTTGAACGCCAAACGCCGTCCCCACTCATACAAAAGAAATTCCGATAAGAACGTCGAAGATTTTGAACCCGTAGATCCTGCTGCTCTGTCCGTCATATCGTCGCACGCGAAGCTTGTACCCGCGCGGCACTTTTTTTACATGAAGTTTCATAGTGCTCTCCATTCAAGGTCTTCATCGATTCGAGTTAGCTCGCTGGTCTCGCTCGGAGAAGCGAACCGCAAACCGCTGTCAAACTACGCTCCGCAGATGATGGCCTAGCCCTCACCCTCAGCCGATACCGCCAATGGCTGCTTCCTTTTGCACACTGTTGACATGATATTAGCTCAGCTCCTCAGGTCAAGTGCCTGATCTGTCTCGGTGATGGGTCCAAAGGAGCTACAAGTTTCGGTCGATTCCCGGCCAAGTCGTCGGGTAATTTGGCGAGGACGGAACAGGCGCGATTCTACCGCACAAAGTGCATGCCAAAAGAGACCCCGATCACGAGGTTGAAGATCTTAATGGCATACACTTTTCGATCTCGCCCGTCGCTACCTCTGATTCGGAGCGTGCATCCGTCAGGCACTCTTTTCAGGTGAAATCTCATCGCAGTTCCCAACCAAGATCCTCATCATTTTTGAGTCTGACTGCCGCTCCTGGTTTGCGAGACAAACCGCGGCCCTAGCTAAAACGACGGCGATGATTGGCGCGCCACCAGCACGCTTCGCCACTACCTCAATGGCTGTTTCCCGATTGTACATCTCATAAAAATCATAAATTCGCGGAACCTCGCGGTCAAGTATCAGTGTGGTCGGCGCCAACCTATTAAGACACCCGGGTAGGCCAAAGTCCCTTCAACAGCGTGTCGCTAATGAGGAAGTTATTCCGTCCCTTTGTCCCGATCCTAAGCCCTCTGTCAATACGCAAAAGCGCGCATTGTTTACTCTGCCGGTTGTCTTATCGTGAAAGCTCGGGAGCGAATAAGAATCAGAAAAGGGACCACCAGTCGCACCTGCAATTTTAACTGGAGATATCCCAAGATGTCGTCAGCACCACCGTCAGAACTTAGCCACGGAATCGAAATCGAGTACAAAGCGTTTGCGCGCTCTTTTTTTCAGAATGCACCTGAGGCTGCGGTACTCTACTTAGTGGCGACTTGTTCCTATGGATCAACCGGCTTCACCATCTTCTTCGAACGTGACTCCGGCCAATTCAAACTGATGGAGCAGCCTCCCACAGGAATAGTCAACTTCCTGCAGACCTTCTATGCCGCAAGTTGGCCGACGCAGGGCGTGTCATTTGAATCAGAACTACCCACTCACGTTACCATCCTGGATGCGCAAGGCGAACACAAGGTCGAGGTGAAGCCTTGGCGGTGAAGAAATGTAGGAGCTCAGAAGCCTTTCCGAGTGGTGCGCGATGCAGGGTTCGAACCTGCGACTTCTTGCGTGTGAAGCAAGCGCTCTACCACTGAGCTAATCGCGCGCGATGCGGTGAAGCCGGAAAATAGTACAAGCGAGAGGGGTTGCAACGGTTTTAACGCCGGAAGCGCACGGGAACGCCGCGAGCGCCGGGAACGGCCTCTCCCAAATCACGCCCCTGAAGCCATTGGCTTCGTCCCGCGGCCGCGGGAAGGCAGCGCTCCATTTAATCACTTCTCACCTTCGAGTCGTTCGGCCCATTGTACGAGAAACTCGGCCAGCTTGATCTTCGACGAAAAGGACTGCTGCAAGCCCTCCGGTGTGCAGAACCCAAAACCTTCGCCGAATGCTCGGCCGTTGATCACGCAGGCATCGGTACGATTCTTTTTGACCTGTTGGGTCGCTTCCCAAACAAGATCCTCGCGAGAACCTTCAAGCTCCAATTTCCAACCGACGATCAAGGCATTCGGGAAAAGATCGCGCAGTTTAGCAATCACTTTC
>JAFAHI010000544.1 GCA_019237325.1 Verrucomicrobiota bacterium
CGATGACCAGGCAAGAAGACATGATTTGCCGTTGGCAGCTCAAACCGAAAACGGACCTTTTCGTTTGCGGGAATCGGCTTTGGCTTATCGAAGCCTTGATAATAGCGTCCCCGGAAAATATCGCCTGAGATCATTAACTGATAACCGCCCATTTTCGGATCACGGCCGGTTTCTTCCGGATAAACATCAATCAGCTTCACGACAAAATCGCCATCGGTGCCGGTGGTAGACGCTATCAAATTTACGGTGGGAGTACCGCTGATTTTGAGAGGAGCCGTCAAAACATCCGAAGTATAGGTTAAGACGTCAGTACGACTTGAAGCCTCGCGCTGATCGCGTACCAACCAGGTTTGCCAATCATGATATCCTTCGTCACCCTCAAGATGAATTGGCCGAGGCAAAAACGGCACCGGTTTAGCCGGATCGGAGACATACTCGTCGAATCCCGGTTCCGCTGCAGGTGCTTGGTCGAAACCTAGCTTGCCGTTCGGCTGCAGAAAAAGAGAAGCCGGATCGATTTTACCATCGTCGCCGGTCGCAGGCCAGGTGGGTAACCTTTCCCAACGGTTTGTTCCCGTCTCAAATGCGGCAACCGGCGCCAGATCGGCCGGAGGTGCATCGTCTTTTAGAAAATGATCAAAGAAGGGACGGACCAGGTTCTCTCTGAAATAGGCAGCCGTATCGCTACCGAATTGGATGGCGCCGATGGCGCTGCCATCCAGCCGTGCCTGGTGGTGGAACCAGGGTCCAAGCACCAGGAATACTTTGTGGTCAGTATCCTTTGGTTTAATCGCCGCGAAGACGTGGACGGCGCCATAGATGTCTTCCTGGTCCCAAAGGCTATGCACGAGCATCACTGGAACCGACACCGGCTCTTTGGCCAAGAGCTTATCCATGGCTTGGCTCTGCCAAAAAGAATCGTATGCCGGATGCTCCTTGACCTTTCTATAAAACCCAACCTGGTCCAGGCCATACCGCTGAGCCATCTCATCAACAGACCAGACAGACAGCCAAGATTCATAGTCGTCGAAATGATCGGACCACCATTTCTGAGAGCTGTCGCGGTCGGCTTCTTGAACAAGGTAATAGGGGATCCCGAGTTGCCGGAATGCGCCTTGATGGAACCAGTCATCCCCCATCCAACCGTCAACCATCGGATTGATCGGCATCGCAGCGCGCAGAGCGGGATGCGGATGGATGAGGGCCGCCAACGAAGTAAAGCCGTCGTAAGAAATGCCCAGAATGCCGACTTTGCCATTTGATTCCGGAATATTTTTCACCAGCCAATCGATCGTATCATATGCGTCCGTTGAGTCATCCACGTTGGTCGGATTGAACGCGGTTCCGTGTGGCGGCGGGTTCATCAGGTAGTCACCTTCAGAATGGTGTTTGCCGCGCACATCTTGAACAACCCGGATGTAACCTTCGTTCAAGATTAAGTCATCGACCACCTCTGCATCCCCGAGTACGGCCGCCAGGTGCGCACTGGATCGTGTCTTCGTCCGCTCATCCGCGTCGTACGGCGTTCGGCTCAGCAAAATCGGGGCGCGTTTCGCTCCGTGCGGAATCAAAATAACGGTGTAAAGCTTCACGCCATCCCGCATCGGAATCATCTCGGTCCGGCGAACGTAATCGAAGCTCTCAGTCTTCGGGGTAAATTTTGGCGGGATTTCGTTGACTGACTTTGAGTCTTGGATGGGTTCGCCGGCCAGAGCAAAGGTTGCGACAGCCGACGCAAGGACGACACATATCCTGACGAATCGATAGCTCCGCTGCATAAATGACTAGTTTTAGTTGGGTTGATTCCTTGCAACCATTTCAGATGAACAACGCTGATCGGTGGTTACAAGAACAGTCGAACCTAGTCAAGATAGTGACAACCCTATGTCAGCAGGGAGTCGAGGAAATGACTCGGTGGGCGCCGAACAGATAGGAGATGATAAATTGCTAAACTATAAAGATGTCGCTCCTACGGAGCTTGTATTCGTCCTACGAGGCTAAACATGAAAAGAGATCTCGGAAGTTATAGCGATTGGATTGAAGCCGCGAATAGGCAGGCCGGCTTGTACCCTCTCGCCTTGCCAGGCGAAGAGACGAGGCGAAAGATCAGCAACCTCCTCGGATTTAGCGATGCTGCCCCAGTCGCGGACCAGACCCGGATCGAGGCTTCGTGGAAACGCAACGGGCTGGCCGGTGAAGCGATATCTTGGTCCGTTGGATATGGGCCGCGAACGCAAGCCTGGTTCATAAGACCGGTGGGAATCGAGGAACCGTTGCCCGGCGTGCTGGCGTTGCATGGGCACGACGGTTTTAAGTTCTTCGGCAAAGAGAAGATAACGGATGGGAAAGAATCGTCACCGGAAGCTGTTGAGAAACTCCGCGCGGAGCTCTACGAAGGCACCGCTTTCGCCAATGAGCTCGCCAAGCAAGGATTTGCCGTGCTCGTCCATGACGTCTTCCTTTGGGGCAGCCGCCGGTTCCCTATTGAGACCATGCCCCGGTCTATCCATCGACAGGTTGAGGATTGGGAGTATGGACAAGAGAAACGCAGGGAAGCAACCAACGAGATTGACCGATATAATGCCGCCGCTCGCTGGCATGAACACCTGGTCGCTAAGTATTGCAACCTGCTCGGAACGAGTCTGGCTGGAGTCGTCAATTTCGAGGACCGAGCCGCGCTTCAGTATTTACGATCGCGTTCTGAAGTGAGGTCAGGTCCTTGCGGATGTATCGGATTATCCGGTGGCGGATGCCGCGCTGCGCTCCTGCAGGCGACCTGCGATGATATCGGAGCAGCGGTTGTGGTCGGGATGATGACGACCCATCTGGAATTATTAGATCATCACGTGGATCCGCATACGTGGATGTTCTTTCCTCCGGGTTTAGCCACGATCGCCGACTGGCCGGACCTGGCGGCGAGTCGAGCACCTTCCCCTCTGCTCGTTCAATATAACCGGGACGATCAGTTGTTTCCCATTCAGGGGATGGAATCTGCTCATGCCCGGATTGCCTCTCATTATGAAC
>JAFAHI010000690.1 GCA_019237325.1 Verrucomicrobiota bacterium
TGACTCACCGATCTCATTTCTGAAAAACTCCCAAGGGGCACTGGAAAACCGCATGCAACATGAAGTCCAGGTCGGGGATGTGCTAGACAGCCGCTTTCGCATTGAGAGCGTGGTTAATAGAAGCGGGATGGCATCGATCTATAGGGCCACAGACCTCACCAATGGAGATACGGTTGCGGTCAAAGTTCCCTACATGCAGTACGAGTCCGATCCCGGATCGTTTGCGCGATTCCAGAGAGAGGCAGAGATCGGCAAACGCCTGAACCATCCCAATATTCTACGGTTTGTCACGGTACCGGATCAGAGTCGTCCGTACATCGTGATGGAGTATTTGCAGGGGCGGACCCTGAGTGAGGTGATGAACGAAATCCGTCCGCTTCCGATCGCGGATGCCGTTCAGATCGCCAGTGCCCTGTGCGATGCGCTTTCTCATATGCATCAGCAAAAAGTGGTGCACCGCGATCTGAAACCGCAGAACGTGATGATCTGTGATGACGGTTCGATTCGCATCATGGATTTCGGAATTGCTAAAGCGACCGAGATGAGGCGCATCACGTTCGCTGGGTTAAGTCCCGCCATGGGGACGCCGGATTATATGGCTCCCGAACAGGTGAAAGGTCGCCGGGGAGACGAGCGAACTGACATCTATAGCCTCGGCGCAATGCTGTACGAGATGACAACCGGACGAGTTCCTTTTGAAGGACCGAATCCGTTTATTGTCATGAACTCGCGGATCGCCGGCGATCCAGTCGCACCGCGTAAACGGAATCCGCAAATTAGCGAGCAGCTCGAGGAAGTTATTCTTCATGCGATGGAGCGCGAACCTGCCAAGCGTTATCAAACCGCGGCCGACATGAAAGCGGAGCTGGATGACCCGGACTCCGTCCGGGTGACTGGCCGGAGCCATCGGCTTCGTTCGCCTAAAATCTGGAAGACGCGCTGGCAAGGTGTACGCCTGATCGTGATCTCCGCGATTATCCCGGTAGCCGCTTTTGCGGTGGCGCTAGTGGTGGCACGATGTCATCACTGAGTGAGACGTGAGACGTGAGAAGTGATTAGTGAAAGGTGAAGAGGGCGTGGCCTATCAGTCAATTCTTACCTCTGACCGAAATGAATGATCAAATCGCCAGCGATGATGATCAAAAGGCCGATCCAAATGCTGAGCGGAATTTGTTCCCGGAATACGAATTTGCGAACAGAACGGCAACTAAAGCAAACGCGCCGACATAGACGCCGAAAATCTTTGCGAAGTTCCAATCAACCGAGTTTACGATCAAGCCGTAGCCGCCCAAGGTAGCGCGCCAAGCAACATCAGGAGGATATTGTTGCTCTTTATCCCCAGCCGAACGATGGCGTCGCCGCCCACCTCAAAAATCGCCGCGAAAGGGCGAATGGGCGAGGCGGCGAGTGGACTTAGTGGACAGAGTCGACGAAGTCGACTGAGTGGACGGTCTACCTGATCCAGGGACGATCCACTACGTCTACTCAGTCCACTAGGTCCACTTCGTCCACTCTCGCCGTATCGCCCATTCGCCTCATCACGTCTCACCTTGCGATTGCGAGGAACTCGCCTACGGTTCATCATCTCATAACGAAGAAAATGTCCTTTGACCTTAAGAGCCTGGTGTCGTCACGCATGGGTGACAATTATCAGCTTCACGCCAAGCACCTGAATCCCACGCTGGTTGAAGTTCTGCGTATCACCGGGTTTGACCGAGTTTATACGCGAGCAGAGGGAGCCTACCTCTATGATGCCGCCGGCAATGCTTACCTCGATTTTTTAAGCGGTTACAGCGTCTATAATATGGGGCGCAACCATCCGGTGATTAAGCAAGCAATCCGGGACGCTCTGGATATGGACCTGCCCAATATGGTCCAAATGGATTGCTCGCTATTGAGCGGGCTGTTAGCGGAAGCGCTGTTAAAGAAGACACCGCCACATCTTGAGGCCATCTTTTTCTGTAACTCCGGCACCGAGGCGATTGAAGGGGCATTGAAATTTGCGCGGGCTGCGACTGGCCGTCCCGGGTTGGTTGCTCTCCATGGAGGTTACCATGGGCTGAGTTATGGCTCACTCTCGGTGACCGGCATCACGAATTTCCAGGAAGGATTCGGTCCGTTAATGCCCAATGTCGAGCGCGTCAAGATGGGAGACCTGGCCACTCTCGATCGGCTTCTGCGCGGAAAGAACGTGGCCGCTTTTTTGGCCGAGCCGGTCCAGGGTAAAGGAGTCAAATTCCCTAAAGACGATTTTTTTATTCAAGCCCAGATCCTTTGCCGGAAGTACGGGACGTTATTCATCAGTGACGAGATTCAAACCGGCCTAGGACGCACCGGTAAATGGTGGGCTTTTGAGCACTGGGGGCTCGAGCCTGACATTGTTACGGTGGCAAAAAGCCTAAGCGGCGGCTATGTGCCGTGCGGTGCGATCATCACGCGGCGAGCGATCTACCAAAAAGTATTCAGCCGGCTTGATCGTTGCGTCGTTCATTCTAGTACGTTCGGACGTAATAACCTGGCCATGACTTGCGGCCTGGCGAGTCTGGCGGTGTTAGAATCAGAAAACCTGATTGAGAATTCCGCGCGCATGGGAGATTTGCTGATCGAACGTTTGGATGCGCTTCGCCGTAAACATACGTTCCTAAAAGAGGTGCGGGGTAAAGGCCTCATGATCGCGATCGAATTCGCCGAGCCTCCGGAGATTAGCCTAAAATTGGCTTGGCGCTTATTGCACAAAATCGACCGAGCGCTTTTCCCGCAGATGGTGGTGGTGCCTTTGGTGAGCAAACACCGAGTGCTCACTCAGGTGGCTGGACATAACATGGACGTGATCAAAATACTGCCACCCCTCATGATCGGTGAAAAAGAGATCGATTATTTTGTAAACGCATTCGATGAGACGCTGAAAGCCTGCCGGCAATTCCCCGGCCCAATGTTAGAGCTCGCCCTAAACACGGCCAAATCAAAGAGCGCAAAACGGGCCGACAGTAGGAACGGCGCTCACCCGGAACCGGCAACAGCCGGGGTTAACAGTTAGCGGTTTGCCGTTGGCAGCTCCGCCCATCGACCGCTGTGGCGCAGCGATCGTTGTCCCATAAGTCCTATTGGTCCCATAGGTCCCATCCGTGCTACCGCCGAACCGCGCGGTTCGACTCTGAAGCGTCTACACTCCCGCGGCACTCGACCGCCAACCGCCAACTGCCAACCCCGAACCTAATACGGCTGGAACCGCCGTCTCAAAGCTTGTTCGAGAGCATCCACTAACGCTCTTCGGTTGTAAGTAGCGGAAGCCTTGATGCGCAACAAAGGGAACCGGACGGTTTGGAACAATTCCTCGAGGTACTCATCTCGCTCTCTCCGGTCAGCTCGTTCATGCGAGCTATCATCCAGTTCAATGGCGAGCATTGGCGCCAGAGTGCCCGGTTCGGCTAGGACGAAGTCGATGTGCTTCGAAGAGATCCGGCGAAAAACCCGGTTTCGTTCTTCCGGTTGCCGGCTTTCAACTTCGATCAAGTCCGCCAATCTAACCTTGCAAAGAATTTGTAGCCGTCCATCGATAACCAGGTCTAGCTGCTCATAGAAGAGCTTTTCTGCTGGCGTCAATAGACTGTCCACAACGGACAAATAAACTGTCGGTTTGCCTGAACCCCGGAATACCCAGATCAGAACTATCACGCAGCCCAGCACGAAAACAGCAGCCAAAGCAATCGTGATAGGCGAAAGCAGCAAAGTTTCCACAACTTCTGCAAATGTTACCGCAAATGAGAAAAGGAGTACAGAGTGGAGCGCTGCTTTCCCGCGGCCACGGGACGAGGCCGACCGGGTCGCGGCCCATGGAGGGGAGCCGCTTTTGAACGTTGCCCGTAACCTGAGCTGATCACGCAAATAACCGTCGTATTTCTGAGAGGTTGTCTAACAGGCGGCTCCCGAAAACGCCCCACGATTCCGTTTGGCCTTATCGTGTTGCATTGGTAGGAAACGAAGTGAATCGCGTGGCTTCTAGGGGCGTCAGGAGACGTTCGCGGGAGCCGCCTGCTCGCGCACGCCCACCTGGTAAACGCGAGGTTTCAAGAATGCGCGTCCAAACGGGGTCCGGTTAAAAGCGGCTCCCCTCCAGGGTTCCGACCGAATCGCCCTCGTCTCACGGCCGCGGGAAGGCAACGCTCCACTGTTCAGGGAATAATAGTTCGTCTGTTTACATCAACTTTGTAGGTGAGAACGCTACTTTTGCTGACCGTTTCGATTCTCGGCCTTGGAATTAAGTTGCAGGCACAGACAGCGCGGTTCGAAAGCGGGCCGGCGCAGGTCTCGTTGTTGGAGCTTTATACCTCGGAAGGGTGTAGCAGTTGTCCGCCGGCGGAAGCCTGGCTGAGCTCGCTGTCTCAAAACCCGGAACTATGGAAGGCGGTGGTTCCGGTAGCTTTCCACGTAGATTATTGGGATAACCTTGGTTGGAAGGACGAGTTTTCGAGCCGAGAATTCACGCAACGTCAACGCTATTATGCAGCCAACTGGGGATCAGGGTCAGTCTATACCCCGGCCTTTGTTTTGAACGGCGCCGAATGGCAAGGGTGGGGGCGCGCGATTGCAGACAACGAGAATCTCCCGCCAGGCAAATTAGTCGTTCTCGCAACGGGCAGCCAAATAAAGGTCACCTTTTCGCCGTCACGACCCGGCGGACCTTATTCAGTGGAGATCGCTCCTCTCAAGATGAACGCGACTTCCCGGGTTACCGCCGGAGAAAATCGGGGTCGAACGCTCACCCATCAATTCATTGCCATGAATCTCGTGAAAACAGATCTCAGCCAATCGGGAAAAAATTTCGGCGCCGACGTCTCCTGTTCAATTGATAAGGCGGATGCCGTGGCCGTTTGGATCACTCGCTCGGGTTCATTAACCCCAATCCAAGCCGCCGGCGGGCTCCTGCATTAGGCAGTTCACTGTTCACCGTTCGCGGTTGGCCGTTCAGAGTTATCGGTCCACGGTTTCGCGACCGTGCCGCGCACGGAGAAACACCGGTTGTCCCATAAGTCCTATTGGTCGCATAGGTCCCATCCGTTCCAACGCCGAACCGTTCGCAGACAACGCCGACGGTGAACCGCGAACCGTGAACTGCTAACTACCAACTGCCAACCGTTCACCAACCCGTCCCGACGTAGACCGCTCGGGTTCCATCGAACATGCCGACGGTATTGACAGCGGGGGTATCGGTAACCAAGACACCGTCCTCACCGACTAATTGTTGGGTTCGAGAGTCGTAAATGAGAAGAAACTTCACCTGAACGTTGGCGCCGCTTCGAATATCCTGTCCGAACTGGGTCGATGATACGCTCCCTTTGCCGAGGCGGAAGGTGAGACCTGGAACTTCTCCCGCGTTCAGGATGTAAACTTCAATCGCGACGTTGGGCGTCTGATCTAATAGAGCCCTGCGTTTTGGGTTCAGACGAGACAAAAACTTCGCCAAACGTTGTTGGCCCCGCTCAACTTCGGCCCGATACGGTTTCGCGGTCATGATAGAATAGTCTCTCTCCGGCAGAGGCGGTTTCGCAGCCAAAGCAGAAAGAGCTAGGGAACTCAATGCCAGAAAAATCGCGATACGCTTCATTTGCCGTTCCCAATGTAGACCGCAGTATAACCGCCAAAAATGCCGAGCGTTCCTTTTGGCGGGGTATCGACCGAAATGTACCCTTCGTTGCCCACAGGTTTACCGGTCTTCGCGTCGAAAATCATGATGAATTTTGTCATTTGAGAAGCCCGATCGGTTAATCCACCGGTTTGACCCGGAATTCGGCTGGCTAAGCCGGGCACCTCGCTGACTGGCACCTCCGTTGCCTCAACCGCGAGATATTCATTCTGAGCGATTTTTTCTCTCTTCTCAGGTTTCAGCCGCGCAAGGTACTTATTCACCCGGTCTTGCGCGAGGTTCGCTTCGTTTGGATACGCTGCTCCTACGGCCACGGTGTAATCGCGATAGGCCGAATTTGCTGAGGAAGCGCATCCATTCAGAAAGACAACCGCCAGACACGTGAACAAAAAAGGGAAAAAAGGATGGGGGATCATTGATTGAAGTATCGGAGGATAGATCGAGACGTGAGAAGTGAGAAGTGAGAAGTGAGAAGTGATCGGTGAACAGCCTGCCCTGAGCATCTCGACAAACTCGATACAGGCAAGCATCAAGCGCGTCGAGCGGGTGAAAGGCGCTGGACCGACTTCTCACTTCTCACTAGTCACCTCTCACCTCTCACGGTATCAGTGCCTTTGACGGCACTGATACCCAGGTATTTGTTCATGAAGTAATCGAGCGTCCGGGCCGGTAGAAGGCGTGGGATTGTGAATTCCACGAAATGCTTCGGAATCATTGTATACCGGGCCTTTGTTTTTTTTGCTGAGAGGATGCGTTCAATTAGCTCCGCCACTTTACTGGCCGGAAAACCTTCCCGTCCCGACTTCATGGCCGTTTCCACAAACTTTCTCAGTGAGCTCTGATACGGTGTGTCGGGATAATCCTGGAGCATCTTACCCTCCGCTTTATCCCAGATTGGTGTGATTATCGCTCCCGGCTCCACCACAATGACGTCGATACCAAACAGCTTCATTTCGCGGCGGAGAGTATCGGAGAAGCCTTCAAGGCCGAACTTGGATGCGCAATAAGCTCCAACGAAAGGAACAGCTAGCCGGCCCAACATGGAACTGATGTTGACGATCCTGCCCGGGCTGCCGATGCGACCAGCCTCAGTGCCTAATAACGGCAAAAATGCTTGGATGACCGAGAGCACACCAATCAAGTTCACTTCGAGTTGGGTGCGGAACCGTTCGACTGGTAAATAGGCTAGCGGACCGGCCATCTCGATACCGGCATTATTAATCAAGGCGAACAAGCGACTTTGCCCGAGTCTTTCCCGGACCAGGTCGGCTGCGTTGTGAACCGACGGCTGATCCGTCACATCAAAGATCAGAGGGCAAAAATTGGAGCCAAGCGTCTTGCTTGTATGCTTGGCGTCCTTTTCCGATCGCACGCTACCAAACACTTGAAAGCCGCGTTCGGCCAGCAGCTTAGCTGTGGCGTAGCCGATGCCGGTTGAGGTGCCAGTGATAACAACGGAACGCTTCAATGCGTCAGACATGATGAAAGCAGACCGAAATACTCACGCAAAGGCGCAAAGACGCCAAGGAAAGACAGAAATAAATTCACAACAAGATCGGTGCGGCCACAAAGTCTAAGCAATTCAAGCTGCCCGTGACTTCGGCATGTCTTACCTTTGCGGCTTTGCGTCTTTGCGTGAGATTTTCTTCTTTGGCTGCGTCGTTACCGCACCCTAACCGCCTTAAACCTTGCCGGCGGATTGGCGATCTCTTCCTGTGCGCCCACGAGCTGGATCTCCCTCGCGTTTTTTTCTGCGGTTAGCGCGAGCACAGCGAAAATCGAGTTTACCGTTTTCTCGAGAGCCACCGGGAGTGAGGCGCCCATTAGCCACTGTGCAAAGAAAATCGCAGCGGTGGCGTCCCCGGCTCCGTTGACGGACAGAGGCAGCCGCGGCGTGGCAATCAGATAAGCGGATTGTTCGTCCGCACCGAGCACTTCGATCGTGTTAGGATCGCCATCGGGCCGAGATAAACTGGTCACCAAAACGACCCTCGGACCGCGATCGCGAAGGATGTTCACTGCAGAGATTGTGGACTCAAGATCGACCACTGGACGGCCCGTCAAATATTCGAGCTCGAATTGGTTCGGGGTGATGACGGTTGCTAAAGGGAGCGCCTCGTCTCTCATCAACTCGCTAATCCCTGGGCGCACATAGAAACCGCTATCGGTATCGCCCATTACGGGGTCTAGACAGTAAGCCGCCGATGGGTGCACGGCCCGAACCTTTTGCACTAGGTCGAGGATAACTCGACCAAGGGACACGTCTCCCATGTACCCGCTTAGTAAACCGTCGCAACGCGTTAAGACCCCGCGCTCACTCAATCCGCGGACGATATCCTCAACCACCGGCGTCGGTAGAACCGCTCCACCCCAACTGCCGTATCCGGTGTGATTAGAGAAGTGAACTGTATTAATAGGCCAGACCTCGACGCCCAGCCGCTGCAAAGGGAATACCGCTGCACTGTTTCCGACGTGCCCGTAAACGACGCTGGATTGAATGGATAGGATGTTCAAACGGAACGGAGTGTTGGAGTGTTGGAGTGTTGCCGCGGATGACTATTCGGCAAAGGTCAACAAACCTGACTATATCAAATTAAGCAACGAGCTTAACCCTCCATGACTTCGATTCTCCGTTTGCCGCGGTGGGTTTGGGTGAGTTATCGGTTTCAAATGAAGGACGCGAACTTGTCGGTACCTAAGCGAACGTTGGGCAGGAATGGGCCAACCGTTTCTGCGATCGGCCTGGGGTGTATGGGAATGTCTGGTGTCTACGGACCGTCTGATGAGCAGGAGAGTCTTCGCACGGTCAACGCCGCTCTGGATGCTGGAATCAACCTGCTGGATACGGGTGACTTTTACGCCATGGGGCACAATGAAATGCTTTTGAGCCGCGTGCTGAAGGATCGCCGGCAAGAAGCGTTTGTCTGCGTCAAGTTCGGTGCTTTGCGCAGCCCTGAGGGAGCGCTTGTTGGAATAGATGCAAGGCCTGCGGCTGTGAAGAATTTCTTGGCCTACTCACTAAAACGGTTGGGGATTGATTACGTAGATCTGTATCAGCCGGCGCGCGTGGATCCAAACGTTCCCATAGAGGATACCGTGGGCGCAATGGTCGAACTGAAAGACAAAGGTTACCTCCGGCACATCGGGTTGTCCGAAGTTGGACCCGAAAACATCCGGCGAGCGGCGAAGACTCATCCGATCGCGGCGCTCCAGATTGAGTACGCCGTTGTTTCCAGGTCGATCGAACAACGAATTTTGCCGGTAACGCGTGAGCTAGGGATCAGTATCACCGCTTACGGGGTGCTCTCCCGTGGACTCCTCAGTTCCGGCCACATCCAACCTTCGCCCGGTGATTACCGAGCTCATCTTCCCAGGTTCCAGGCCGAAAATCAGGCTCAAAACCAGAAACTGATCTCGGCTTTGCGTTCAATCGCGGATCGGAAAAAATGTTCGCTGGCTCAACTGGCCATTGCTTGGGCCTACAGTCGGGGGAATGACATTGTCCCGCTAATCGGCGCTCGCAAAGTTGAGCGCTTAAACGAGGCGTTAGGCGCTCTTCAAGTGGAATTGACTCCGCAAGATTACGAAGAGATTGATCGCGAGGTTCCGATCGGATCGATAGCAGGAGATCGCTACCCGGCGGAAGGAATGAAGGCGCTGGATAGCGAGCGATAAAGGGTGAGCGAGTGGGTGACACGGGTTGAAAAGGTTGAACGAAGCTGCAGACCGGTAGGGCGCGAAGAACTCAGCGCGGGTGACGCTGGCCACCACTCTCGGATTTGTCCGCGCCGGTTTTGAGCCGCGACCCGCAGATAGCCACCCGCGGAAAACTCCGACGAACCTAAGGACGGTACTAATCGGAGCGGTTCGTCGAAACCTTGCCACGCGTGACGGCTCAAAACCGGCGCGGACCAATCGAAAGACATGGTAAGCGTCACCCGCGCCGAGTTTTTCGCCCTACCGGTCGGCAGCTTCGATCAGGCCCTTCGCCCACGTCGCCCATTCGCCGTTTCGCCCACTCGCCCATTCGCACTTCTCCTATCTCCGCACGAACCCAACCCGCAACGAGAGCGGCCAACGAATCGTCCGCTTCTCATCCGCCGAGCCCCAGGCTTCGCCGAGCTCCTGGCTGAATCGTTCGCGCGGTTCTGGGCCGGTCGCTCGTTCCATGGCGGCCACGGCTGACCACGTATTCATGTACCCAATAAAATCCGGAAGCGTCCAAGAGGCGCTCATGGCCATGTCCGGCGCTTGGATTTCGGTGAAAGGGAAATCGAGTGAGCGATAACCATCCTCGACATGTTTGCGTTCAGGTGGCCAATAGGCGCCGATAACGTCCCAATAAAATCGTCCAATGATGGAATCCAATTGTTCGTCGACCTTAACGATCCCGTAAGACACCAATCCGATGACCGATCCGGAACGTCCCACGCGACATACCTCTCGATAAAAAGCGGCCAGATCGAACCAGTGCGCTGCTTGCGCGGCAACGATCAGATCGGCAACCTGATCGTCGAGTCCGCTGGTTTCAGCCGGCGCGCAAGCATAACGGACTTGCGGATGATGGACGGCATTTTCGATCTGCTTAGCGCTGGCATCCGTTGCGTACACGTGAGCAAACTCTTCGGCCAGCAAGGTCGACAGCTGCCCGGAACCACAGCCGCAATCCCAAGCAAATTCCTTTTGGGCAACAGTATCAGCGAGAAATCTCACCAATTCGATCGGATACGTCGGACGATAAGCAGCGTAGCCAACTGCCGACTGTGAGAAATGATCTTTAAACATCGGTAGGGATGAGCTCCTGCTCATCCGCGTTTGGGTTGCGGCGTTGCTGGTTAATAACCGGACGAGCCGGAGCTCGTCCCTACCGTATCACCTTGTACATAATAGTCGTCCCCACAAACCGTTCCTCGTGTGGCTCGCGCGCATAACCCGGGATGTGGCCGGCGCGTTCGTATCCAAGTGAAATATAGAGTTTTTCGGCAATATCAGTAGCGGTATCGAGGGTCAAAAGCCGGCGGCCCGCATTTAAACCATAAGATTCTATTTGCTCCATGAGAGCACGGCCAACGCCCAGCATTCGATATTTGGGATGAACCAGAAGCTTGGAGACGTCTGCCCGGTGCGGTTGGTTCGGCGGTGTATCGAGATTCAGCTGAACTGTGCCCGCCACTTGGTCGTTGACCTTTGCTGCCAACACAACGCGGGTGTTGGCAACTAAGCCGGGCGCGATCTTTTGTACCCAAAAGGCGCGAGCTTGATTCAGGTCGAATGGACTAACAAAACCAACATTCGCGCCATCGTGAACGCAAGCGAGAAGAATTTCGGCGATACTTTCCAAATGTTGTGCCAGCCCATCTCTATCGAGCCTGAAGATTTCGATGCTATGGAGTGTGCCTCGCTTGCGAAGCGGGTTTGTCCCTGTCGAGTTCATCGGATGACCAGGAAGTATCGGGCCGGATGCCGGTGGAGCACCCTGAATGAGCTTGCTCCGTGCAGCCGGTAACGCAGACAATCGCCTTCGGCTAATCGATGACTCGATCCGTCGACGTGCAATTCCAAGGCGCCCGACTCTAAGTACAAGTGGTGTTCCAATCCTTGTCGCGGCGGAAGTGGATAATCGATTTGAGCGCCGGCCGGCAATTCACATTGGAGAAGCTCGCACTCAAAATCTGGCGAGGGAGGTGAAATGGAGCGCCTGCGAAAACCGGTCTCGGGATCGATCCAGACGGGCTGCGCGTTTCGCTGAACCAGCGCAGGCAGATCAGATTCTACGTAGGCCAGCAGCCGGGACATGGTCAGCTCGAATGCTGCGCACAGTTTGCCGAGCACGGAAGCGGTAGGGCTGACTTCGTTGTTTTCGATCCGGGAAAGAGTTGCGCGACTGACCCCGCTTTTTGTGGCCAGCTCTTCTAGAGACCACGAGCGTCGCATCCGGAGTTGATGCAGGCGCTGCGCCAAGCGGGTATCGGTATCGGAATGGTCGATAGCCGTTTGTTCCATATACGGGATATATTCTCATATATGAGAACAAAGACAAGGCGAGAAAACGGTACGGATGAACTCCTGCTCATCCGCGATCTATCCAAGATCGTCCCTTCGCCCGAATCCCGGATGAGCACGAGCTCATCCCATTGGAGTTTGGATACTTGGGTGGCGATAGCCAAAGCTCCGTAGGAGCGAAATTTTGATAGTTACCGAGACCCCCAATTGCGGTTAGCTCCGTAGGAGCGACATCGGGTTGTGATCATGCAGGCAGCCAGGGGCCTCAACGGTCGCTAACAGGGCATAGCTTGCGGCACGCCACGTTTAAAGCGCCAAAAGGCCAGGCAAAAGTCGCGCGAATCCCTCGATATGCCGCTCCTACGGAGCTATACCGCTATTTGTACGCCGATAGCTATAAAGATTTCGCTCCTCTGGAGCTGTTTCCCGAAGCCCAAAATGTCCAAACTCCAGAGATGAGCAGGAGCTCAACCCTACCGGACCGAAAGCCGGTCCTTACTGCGATTGCGATACGGCGGAAATCTTTTGAGCGCAGGAGGTAACGAAAGTGTTGAATTTGTCGGTCTCGTCAGGTTTGAGTTTACCGGTGACCGGGGCGGCCTGTGTTTCCAGATCGCTAGACTTCGATTGAAGCTCCTGGATTTTTGACCTGTCACCCGCCTTCATCGCTTTGTACGCAGCCACGTACTCGTCAGCGAAGTCGGAGTAGGATTTCACAAAAGTATTTACTTCCGGTGCGCTGAAGGTTGGGATTTCCTCGGCCAACACCCTGTCGGCCGCCGTTAATACAAACAAAGCAGATAAACCTGCGACGACGGTTCTAATGAGAGACGTCCATTTCCTCATGGGAAGCGGCTATCATAGAGGTACCGGAAGGTCAATGACTCAAACGTCTTCACGATTTGGACCGCTCTATTTTATCGAGTTAAGATCTGATTCTATGCGCGTGCGACAGCGTCTATTTTCGGTGGTGCCTCAAAACGGCCAGAATCTGCGTGCTCCGCGCAAAGCGCCATGAAATCGTGGACGGTAAACTAAGAATCTCTTACAGAAGGCAACGAAGGCAACGAAGGTAACGAAGGTAACGAAGAAGAAGAGCAGGCGAGGTGCTTGACCGAAGTTCAGCCGGTTTTTCTTCGTTTACTTCGTTAACTTCTGTAAAAAATTCTTCTGTGAAACCCGAGAAGCCTGCTCGCCGCAAAGCTGCGGAGAAAACCAGTCACACTCCGAAGAGCATTGATGAGTATCTGGCTGGTGTTCCCGAACCGGCCCGGAGCGCCTTGAACAAGATCCGGGCAACGATTCGCTCTGTCGTGCCACCGGAAGCCTCCGAAGTCATTAGTTATCGAATCCCAGCTTTCAAGTACAAGGGAATGTTAGTCTGGTTCGGCGCATTTTCTGATCATTGTAGTTTGTTCCCGGGTGCCGGAATCATCGAAGCCTTCAAGGACGAGCTGAAGCGCTACCCAATCGCAAAAGGGACGATTCAATTCCCTTTAGACAAGCCGCTACCAGTTACGTTGCTTAAGAAAATCGTAAAGGCCCGAGTTGCAGCAAACGAGGCGAAGAAACCTCGGTAGGGACGAGCTCCTGCTCGTCCGGCGGCTGTCATTGAAAACGTCGCATGAGCCGGGTAGCCGTTGAGCTCGAGCAGGACGTCGTCAATTTCGTCCGCTTTCTTCCGCCTCAGCCGAGACAGGCCCTGTGGCGAGCCCTGAAGAATTTGCAACTGGAGCAAGGCGATATCAGAGCCCTTGAAGGAGACCTGGAGGGATTTTACCGCTTCGAGGCCGCCAGCTCCCATCCCACGCGCATTACTTTCGCTGCGGACTTTTCACTTTTCACCTTTCACTTTTCACCTCTCACTCTAAGCTGCCATCCTGGAACTGTACCTAAGGAGGTTACAAACATGCCCTCTCTACCCGATTTCCGTCTTGAGACTTATCTTGCTCGCTGGGAATTTGCGGCTCGATTTCATATGACCGCCTCGGATGCCGAGAGCATGTCGCTTTCGGACTTGCTGAGGCTGGCTGAACCCGCCGATCGCGAGGCGTTCGAGCACCTATGGCTAGGATATGTTCCGACCTTCGGCGGCGAAGCATTTCGCAACACGGTGGCCTCTGCTTACGCAAGCGTGTCCCCGGATAACGTCCTCGCTTTTGCCGGGGGCGGAGAAGCCATCTACGTCGCTCTACACGCCTTACTGGGACCGGGTGATCATGCCATTGTTGTCACTCCGACTTATCAGTCGCTTGAGACGGTTACTCTATCGCTCTGTGCGGCGACGGGTATCGCCCTCGATGGAGATAACGGATGGAAACTCGACTTGGATGAGGTTCGCGATCAGGTTAGGCCCAACACCAAGCTAATCGCGGTTAATTTTCCCAACAATCCGACCGGCAGATTGCTGTCAGCAGCCGAATTCGACGAGCTCATCAAAATCTGCCGTGAGCATGGCTTATGGCTGTTGTCGGATGAGGTCTATCGGCTAATCGAACGCTCGCCGTCGTTGCGGTTGCCGGCGGCGGTTGATCACTATGAGCGTGGTCTCTCGATTAGTGTGGTTTCTAAGGTCTACGGTTTGCCCGGGCTACGCATCGGTTGGATCGCTGCGCAGCACCACGATCTATTGGAACGAATGGAGAGAATAAAACACTACCTCTCTATCTGTAACTCTGGTCCGGGCGAGGCGCTCGCCGTCATTGCGCTCAAAGCGAGGGAGCAAATCCTTGATCGAAACCTTGCCCTGATCAACGCAAACCTGAAATGTGTTGGCGAGTTTTTCACGGATTTCCCGGATCTATTTGAATGGGAAACACCGGACGCCGGTACCGTCGGTTATCCACGTTATAAAGGTGCGGATGGCATAGAAACATTCGCGCGTCGGTTAGTCGAAGAAGCGAACGTCCTGCTCTTGCCGGCAAGCATCTTTTGGTCAGAACTTACGCCGCTACCCGAGGATCGGTTTCGAATCGGGTATGGCAGATCTTACGTGCCGGCCGGGCTCGAGGCGATGCGTGGTTGGTTGGCAAGGCGGTAGCTCCGTCGATGACAGATGAAGAGGAATAGCCGCAAAAGAGCGCAGAGAACGCAAAAATTGTACCACAAAGTTTTTTTCCGTTTTTTGCGCCTTTTCGCCGCTATTTCGCTTCCCTGTTGCAAGCCCCGCTAAGTAGCCGCAGGTTCCCTTTTGGCAGGGAGGTAAGTATGATTCGGTTTCTGGTTCTGTTATATGGGTTATTCGCGACGATCCTGTTCTGTGCCTTAGGAATCAGTTTAGTTGCTCAATTTCGGATCTGATCCAGTCTGAATGGCTTAGGCCTGATCCTCGACTTTAAATAGAGGGGATGATGCGGTGCTCCGGTCCTGTTTCTAAGCAGGCATTCAAACGAAACGTTGAGCAAAGCCGATACCTGTCTATCGCGCCCTAGAAATCTGCCGTGGTCGCCCCAACAAGCGATAACCCGGTCAACATTACGAACCTCTGCCAGTAAATGTTCGTTGTTATCCGGTCCAATTGGATCGCTCGCACGTTGCAGGTCGCGCGGATCAGTGGCGCGAAACGCGAACAGATTGAGCATCACCACCTCAGAGAAACCCCACTTTCTCGAATAACGGCATACTGACGCCAAGGTCTGATCAAGGCTAATTTCATCCGCAGTACTTGGGTTTAAGCCGATCCACGCGATCCTCCTGCGCTTCACTCTCGTCCTGGTACTCGTCGTTGTCCTTCCAACTTCGCCAACGGTCTGGTTGTGGAGCGTGCCTCGCTTGCGAGGCCGAGTTGGGCGGTCGGCACTGTAGAGCTCAGGCTTCGTCGGACAGGACGTCCTCAAATCCGGGTGGGCGGCGTAGTGCATTGCGGGTGTGTTGGAATACTGAGCTCCGTCGGAGTTCGGCTCCGCATACGTGGGGGTTGGCGCGGTTTCTGCTGATAGAGGACCGCATTGGCATCGTAAGACATAGCGATAAATGCGGTCCGGGCTAAAGACGCATGCGTTCATTAATACACGTCATCAGAAAAAGGGATAAAAAGGCTGGGATTGCAAGTAATCGCTTGCAATCGCTTTAATAGCGTGCAAGTGCTTGCTTGCATGGAAAATTACCCGCAATTCGCTCTTCAGGAATCCAACGAAGACCGGATACAGGCGGGCAGGCATGCGGAAAGGATGGGATTATGAGTGAATTAGTACGTTGGAAGGAATACCGAGTGCGTCAGGAAATCTATAAAGAGCGCCTCAAGCAAAGTGAGACATCGGCTGATAGGGTCAATTCAAGCGAAGCGAGCGAGGAGGAGTTGAACCGAATATCGGTCGCTTTCTTCGAGCAAATATTCGGCGAGCGACGGCAGCCGATCTCATTGTCTTCGAACACCTAACGGCAATTAAGTGCGGGCTTTTTCCCGATCTATTTGAAGCTCTACGTGACCGGAGCAGCTTCGCAGCGGACGGCTGCGAAGCTGCTGCCGGCTATCCGGTAGTGAGACACATCCATAAGATTCGCAAAAATTCAGTTTGCGAACACGGCAAGAAAAGGAGACCGATTGGGGCGTTCACGACGAACGTTTACCAACTTAGCCGGTCCATGGAGGGGTCGAGCCGGTTTCGTCTCCTTCTCTGGACCTGCGTCCCCCAGAGAATGAATCAAGTCCGCTGCGCATACGCAGGAGCTCTCCTCAGCTCAGGTCTCACTCCTGCCGCGAACGAAAACGCGTTGCCCCAGGTGTCGCCCGACAAGGTGATCCCTTCCTTCAGGTCACGTCGTTTCCGTATCAACAACGCGAAGCGGCAAAAAGCCTCCCTCCTATGAAGATGCCAACTGTTACCGCATCCCATTGCTTCCTGCTCACTTTGCTGATTGGAAGCGGGGCGATCGCGCCCACACTATACGGCGACAACGCCGTTCCGCCGTCCGCAGTCGTTCTCGGTCTGAAAGCGCCGCCACCTAATCTGGTTATTTCGGATCCAACCAAAAATCTTCCACCATACGTTCCCCCACAGCCGCCGACGCTTCAGAAATCGGTTACGCTGACATTCAGCGATTTCAATCAGTACCTGTCCTCCGGTACGACCCAAGGTTGGCAACAGGGTTCTACACCAGAGACGATTATGATTCCGCCGCAGCCGAATAGCAGTACCGGGCTGGGAGACAAGGCAGTCGCTAATAAGCAGGTCGCTGATACCTCGTATGATACTGCTTCTTATGAGGCTGATGTAACGGTCGGTTCGTCGGCGCCCGGAGATACGGGTAATGCCGGCTTCATCGTGCATGTAACGAACCCGTCAAAAGGTGGCTATGACAGTCTGACCGGCTACTACGTCGGACTCGATGTTAGCGGGAACCAACTCGTGGTCGGGCGCGAAGATTATAGTTGGACGAATTTCATTGAGTATCCGGCTGCCAGTGTCACTCCCGGAAGCACACACCATTTGAAAGTTACTACCGAGGGAAACGCGCTCCTGGTCTACCTCGATAACGTGCAGATCATTAGTATTAACGATGCGACCAACAACTTGAAGCCGGAGTTCCTGGCGGGCGCCTTTGGCCTTCGCCGGTTCGGCCCGAGTATGAGTGCCAGCAACATTACCATCAATACCTATCCAAAAGTCACCTCGCCTATTTACGACTTCTCGAAGATCGTCGGGGCCGTCTACAACCCTTACAGCGCGGATAATGCCATTGATTTCTGGAACAACTACAATCCTGTGGAGGTCGATCGTGAATTACGGTACGCGGAAGCCTACGGGATGAACACGATTACCGTGTATCTCCACTATTTTAGTTGGCTGGCGGATCGAGTCGGTTTGCTGAGCAAGTTTGAGAATCTGCTCGAGATCGCCACCAATCACGGCTTGAAGGTTGCCCCGATTTTTTATGACGACTGTTGGAACTATGATCCGGCTCCCGGTCCGCAGCCCCCGCCAATTTGGGGCGTACACAACAGCCAATGGGTAGAATCCCCGGGTCACCCAGTCGAAGAAAATTATTTCAACCCGGTCTCAACCTCCAGTAGCACGACTTATAAAACCAGCCTGCAAAATTATATTACCGACTTCGCTTCGGTTTACCGCAATGATCCGAGAATACTCTATTGGGAGATTATGAACGAGCCGGGGTGCAGCGGCGATGGTTCAATGCAAGAGAGACGGGCCCAATTGATGAACGATGGACGTATGGCCATCCTGGCAGCCGGCGCCATCCAACCGATCAATTCTCCGCAGGTGCAGGAGGATGAAGGAACCTATTTCTCCGATTTCTACGCCTTCCATCCTTATGGTGGTTACGCCGGACCAATCAATGGCAGCGACGTCAATGCGCTAAACTCAGAAACGCTGGAAAGAGGATTCAATGACGCCTGGGGCTACGCCTTTCCCATGACCATGGCAGGTGTCGTCAGTAACTATGGTGGGAAGACCGGATTTCTCGTATGGGAGTTGATGATTGGAGATACGAACACCCGGTTTCATTGGGGACAAGTTCCTTCCAATCCGGCTACCGTCGAACCCGCCACTCCTTTCCAAGGAACCATCTATCCGGACGGTCACCCTTGGCAGACTGCTGAAGTCCAAGCGCTCACTGGCAACGGCTACAACAGTCTGCCTGTGCTGAACGTGAGTTATTACAACAACACCACGTTTACGGGGACCCCGGTGAAAACCTCGATTACTCCGGCGCTTAGCTTTGATTTGAATACGTACAAAGGCACGAACTCACCCGACGCATCCGCTGGGGTTCTATCAACCGGTTACGGCATTCGTTGGACCGGAGAAATTGAGGATGTTGAGGCCGCACAGACAGCTGCTTCTGGCGGAAATCCCTTCATCTTCTTTCTAACTTCCGACGACGTGGCTCGCGTTTGGATTGGTTCGACGGAAATTATCAACAAGCAGTCGCCGGGGTTAGCAACTCTCGCTGGTCAGTACAAACTAAATCCGAATCAACCAGTCCCGGTTACCGTTGAATATACGCACAGCTCGACCAACGCCGCGAGCATGCATCTGTATTGGATGAGTCCATCCCGCAAAGGAGCAATACAGATTGTTTCCAGGCCGAGCCAGTAGGGCGAGCTGGATGCATACCGCGAAGCGGTAATAGATTATACGCCAGGGCCGAACGCTTTCGGCCCTGGCGCGGTCCTTAGCCGCTTCACGGCAGCGTTGACAGCAAAGCTGCTACTGGTAAGGAGCCGTACGCATGCGAGGCCGAAGCGCTCGGCGCCCCCTGGAGGGGAGCCGCTTTTACCCGGACCCGGTTTGCATGCACGTTCTTGAAAACCCGCGTTTACCAGCTGGGCGTGTGCGAGCAGGCGGCTCCCGCGAACGTTTCGTGGTGCTGCCGTGAACCATCGCGATTCGTTTTGTTTCCGATCAACGCGATAAGGCCAAACCACGCCATGAGACGTTTCCGGGAGCCGCCTGCTAGACAACGTCTCAGAAATACAATGGTTGTTTGCGCGATCAGCTCAGGTTACGGGCAACCTTCAAAAGCGGCTCCCCTCCATATGGGTCGCGACCGCATCGGCCTCGTCCCGCTGCCGCGGTAAAGCAGCGCTCCACACTCCGGTGTTGCCCTGCAAGCTTAACATTTCCCCGCTAACGGATTCGGAAAGGTATCGGCGTTTTGTTCGTCGCTAGCATCGATACAAGCAAAGTCCTTTTCGATCAGGATCCGCAAGCTCGTCTGGTGCTCGACTAGCTGTTCGCTTTCGATTCCAATCTGATCGCTGGAGGCCCATCGCGTTACGGCCTCCGGCGGAACCTGAACGAGGATACTGTGCGGCGTCAACGTCGCCGATACTGAAGAAACCGAGTCTGCTGATTCAAGCACGTAACGAAACGTTTTATCGTCACCGCTTCCAGAAATGATCTTCTCTTCAACTCTTCTGGTCCGGGCGAACTCTTCTACTTCGCTTCGCCTCAGCCGGAAACGAATTGAATTGAATTCTAGTCGTAATTTCACTGCTCAATGAAGTTAACAGTATTTCGCGCCGAAGCCATCGTGACGATTTGTGAATCTATTTCATTTTGACCATGAAATGGTCTGACAAAATAGCCCGGGGCTTCAGCCCTGGGTTCGTCGGGTATCGAAAAGTGCCCTGAAAGTGGCACCCGATTTTTTGGGCGCGGTGGTCGAAAAACGGGCCGCCATGCTAAAAACGCGCCTCGGTCGCCACTTTCATAGCGTGTCTTGCGCCATCCACACCCAGGGTTAAAACCCATAGGCGCTAAGATAAGACACAGACAGGGATAGCCGCGAAAGAACGCAAAGAAAGCAGGAATAGCCGCAAAAAGGCACAAAAATCGCAAAAAAACACGAAAAATTAAGGGATCAACTTCTACGTAATCGCGATTATCGGCCCAAGGCTCGCATCGAATTTCTACCCATTTTAGCAGCTTCTTATCTCGCTCTTTTTTGCGATCCTTGCGCTCTTTTGCGGCTATTCCCGTCTTATCTTAGCGCCTATGGGTTAAAACCCTGGGCTGTTCTCTCGGACCATTTCATGGTCAAAGAGCCGACAGCCCAGTCTTTTCACGCCCTAGCCGAAGAACCCGCCCTGGCTCTCCACCAATCACCAATCACCGATCACCAATCACGTCTCACGTCTCACGTCTCACGTCTCACGTCTCACTTCTCCTGGTCACCCTTGCCCAGTCAAAAACGCAAGATTGTCCGCGCTCAACTTCGCTTTGGTCGCTTCGAACGATTCGAGGAGATCAGCGCTTTGCCTTGGCCCGATGATTGGAAAGACGGGGAACGGCTGGCTGAGCAAATAGCCTAGTACGATCGCCCCAGTGCTCAGCCCGGTCTCCGATTGGACCGTCTTGATTCGTTTATAGCGCTCGCGATTCTCCGGACTGTCAAATAGCGCCTTCACCAATTCCCGCGCTTGATCGAGGTTGTCATTTTCCAGCCGCCGGAAATATCCATTCGCCTGCGTGGTATACGGAAACGCTGCAACGTTATGATCTGCGTGCCATTGAGCAAAAGAATCGTCGGTATATGCCCAGGTCGGATCCCCTTTCGAGGCGTCCGCTTTCGCCAAGCTCCACTGATTTTGCACCCCGATGATGGGCTGCACTCCCAGTTTCTCCGCCGCCGTTCTAGCTGCCTCAGCACGCCTTTGAGTCCAATTCGATAAGCCGCCGTATCGGATCCTTCCTGCTTTGCGGAAGTCTTCGAGCATCAAAACGATCTCCTCGACAGGCGTGTTGGGGTCGTCGCGGTGCAGCCAGTAAATGTCTGCGTAATCAATCCCTAGGCGCTGCAGACTTGAATTGAGATCGGACTCGACGATCGGCTTCGACATGCGGGGTTTGTCCATATTATCGAGCCGGGGATGAGCCCCTTTTGTCGAAATGATCAGTTGATCCCGGTTTTTATTTTTTCTCAACCAGTTGCCAAGAAAGGTCTCACTCCGATGCTCGCCGTTCGGGAGCCATGCGGCGTAAATCTCAGCGGTGTCCAACACGTTTCCACCAGCATCAAGATAGGTCTTGATGATTTCTTCCGAGACCGAGTCATCAATGGAAGAACCAAACTCAGCGGTGCCAAGGCAAAGCTCTGACGCCTTAAGATTGGTGTGCGGGATAGGGCGCGTTTTCATCTTCGCTGAAAAGTACAGAGAATCCACAATACGGAAAGGACACAGAGGACACGAAGACAGAACCTAAATAACCGGATTCATTGCCTCAGTCTTTGTGTTCTTCGTGGTCTTTCCGTATTGTGGTCGTTCCGGTAAATGTGGACCACGGCATGATGAGGGTGAGCGGATTGCGCTTTAGATCACTACTCCGTTACGTTTGTGGCCCCGCTGCTTTGAAGAACGCTTTCAACTCCCGCGCCAATCGGTCGGGTTCCTCTTCCGGAACATAATGACCGCACGGAAACATTAGACCGCGCGTGTTCGGTGCGATCGGCAAGAGGTCGTCACCGATATTTGGAGTAGAACCTCGTTCACCTCCGATTGCCAGAACCGGGAATGAAAGTTTCGTTGCGGCCAGCGCTCGATTCTGTTCCATCGATTCCGGAACGGCCTGATAGAACTTGAAACTTGCTGCCATTGCGCCCGGGGCGGAATAGACTCGGGTGTACTCCTTGATATCTGCGTCAGTGAAGACATCCGGCCGCGCCGCCTTATTCTTAAAGAACCAGGTTATATAGGCTTCTTCACGCCCAGCGACCAGAGATTCCGCTAGCTCCGGCACCTGCTGGAAAAGAAAATGCCACCGGTTACGCGCCTCTGGTAGGCGGATTTCAGGCCGAAGGCTGACTCCCGGGATGCCGGCGTCGATAAGAGTAAGCGTCTCAATTTTGGAGCGGAAGGTAGCAGCGCAAGTAAAGGCAACCCAAGCGCCGACGTCGTGCCCAACCAGGTGAAAACGATCAAGACTGAGCTCTGAAAGGAAAAGATCCAATCGTTTGGCGACAGTGGCGGTATCATAGCCATCGGGTGGGAGATCGGAATCGCCTTGGCCGGGTAGGTCGGGAGCGATTACGCGATAGTTGCCGGCTAGTGCAGGGATCACTTTGCGCCACGCATAAGAGCTCTGCGGGAAGCCCGAGAGCAGGATCACTGGGAACCCGGCGCCTTGAGACAAGTAATGGAAACGGAGGCCGGCGCTCACAACATCGGAATGCCGAAACGCTCCGGAATGGTCAGCAGAAAGAGGATTAGTGCTCATTGGATTATAACCTGTTAAACCGGTTATATGACTAGCGGATTGCTGTCAACCAGTTATACTGGTTTTTATGAGTCAACCCGCAACCAGCCCGGGCCGCCCCCGTTCAATGGAATTCCGATTGGGCGACCGCAGACCCTGCATCGCTTTAGTCGCGACTTTAGGGGACCGCGGAATGCCGGAGCCGTTGGAGCGGATTCCTGATCCGGAAACCCTGGCTCGCTGGTGTGTGGAAGGCGGATTCTTGCCGCTATCGCCAAGAATCTCCGTGGCCGAATTGGCTTCGGCGCGCCTACTGAGAGAAGCAATCTATCGCGCTGCTTGTGCCGTGCGCCAGGCGCATAAACCTTTGTCGGAAGATGTCGCGACGATCAACATCTGGGCAACGCGAGGCACCTTGGTGCCGGTGCTGACTTCCGATGGGCGGTCCGCGGACTGGAAAAGCGAGCGAACGCTTTCACCTGTCCTTGCCACGATTGCCAGAGACGCCATTGACATGCTGACCGGCACCCCTGCAGCCCGGATCAAACTGTGTGCGGACTCGACCTGTCGCGGGCTATTTGTGGATGAATCCCGACCCGGTAAACGCAGGTGGTGTTCGATGAATTTTTGTGGGAATCGAGCCAAAAGCAGAACGTTCGCTCGGCGGCACCGCGAGGCGTAAGAGGGCGGAGCGAGCACGATCGGGGACCGTCTCGTTTTAAACTATTCCCTCTTTGCGGCCCGCCAGATTGTCGTAAACTTAATTTAGTCTTTCGTTGGCGTGTTTGCGTCTAGGCGTGAGATTTTCCCATTGGTCGGAGTCGAAGTATGGCAAGGTTTTCGGAGTCACATTCCTGGATTTTTCGCGGCTTTCCGGACCTCGACCCAGATGCGATTCTGAGGCAACATCCCGACAACGAGCCTTTGGTGACCGAAGAAGAGAGGCAACGGGCTTGGTGGCTTTGGCAACGACGTCCGCGCGGGATGAATATCTTCGTCTACGGCATACTGCTAGGGGTTGGAGCGATGGCCCACACACCCTTTCTGATCCTCGGCTCTCCGCTGCTATTCTGCATATTTCATTCGATATACATCCTTTTTGTTCTTCGGGTAGTGGGAGTCTACTATTTCAAGGAAAGACGCTATCGGCGCTGGAAAAAGGATTATATGCGCGCAGTCGCCCGGCTAGTACGGGATGAAAGTAATCAGTGATCAGTAGGTCAGTGATCAGTTTAGGAGCTAGAATCTAGGAGCTAGGAGACGGGACGGCTTGTTGCCAGCCGCGCGCGATATCCCGCTCGTTGAATGACTACACTAACCATGCCTTCAACTGTCCTCGAGTTAGTTCGGGAGGTTCGCGTTCAATTTCTGGCGGAAGCGTCTTGGTGAAGGAATAAGCAACGCGAAACCGGCCAAAGGTCGGTCGATGTGTAAAGACATAGCTCGCCACAGGATCAGCCAATCGTCTGGCGATCGCCTCATCGTCTTCTTTACTCAAGTGAAGCGTCGACTTGTATTTCTCGATGGCGTTTTGTGGGACTAAGACGACAATTGATTTCGAACGACCGGACTGGCCCGAGGTTGCGGTTATTTGGACGTAGACATCACAGGAAGTCATCTTAGCCAGCTCCATGGAGATACGCCGAGCCCCGGTTGGGGTAGTCAGCGCCGTGTCGTGCCTGGCCTTTGGACCGATAAAACCTCTTCGAGATAGGAAGTGTTTTTCTAATCCTGTTTTTTCCGATCCGTTTTTCTCAACATCCTTTTGTTCATGTCTGACCTTTATCTCGATTCACGAAAAATCGCCCTGGTCGCTATCGATCTGCAAAACGCAATTGTGGAGATCAATGGTGCCCCCTATCCGGTAACCGAAGTGATAAAGAAAAACCGGCAGATTGTGGGCGAGTTACGCGCTTGGGGCGGCCTGATTGTGTGGGTGCGGGTTAATCTCAAAGACTTGCTGGAGCTTCCAGTAGATCGGCCGCCATCCTTCAAAGACAAACCGCTGCCGGATGAGCTTTCGGAAATTGCACCGTCGGCGGGGTTCCAGGAGGGTGATCTGTTAATCACCAAGCGCCATTGGGGCGCGTTCGCCGGTACTGCTCTTGAAGAACAACTCTCGATTCACAAAATCGACACGGTTCTGCTGACCGGTGTGTCAACCAACGCCGGGGTCGAATCAACGCTGCGGCAGGGGACTGGGTTGGGCCTTGGCTTCGTCGTAGTCGAAGACGCTTGCTCCGCCCAGGACGCCGAAGAACATCGCTTTGCCTTCGAGAAAATTTTCCCGCGCTTGGCCCGAGTCCGTACCACAGAGGAGGTCCTGAAAGCGCTTGCCTGAGCAGACAATAGAGCAAGATCGGCTCGATCCGCGACTGTGGAGGATCGTCTGGGTGGCGATCCTGGGATCCCTGCTCGCGCGATTAGATGCGACCGTTGTCAATGTCTCGCTATCCAGTCTGGCCGGGGAACTGCATAGTGGCTTGTCCGTCATCCAATGGGTTACCAGCGGCTATCTTCTGGCGTTAGCTCTGGCGTTGCCCTTGAACGCATCGGTCGGACAGACCTACGATGAACCGCGTTTTCCGCTCTTTCGATAGGCGGCAAAAAACATCAACCCCCCGAAAATCAGCATGATCAGGCCCCACCACAAGTTAACGTTGATACCGAGGGACCGAGAATAATCGGCGGTTCCGCCTAACAGCCCGTAAAGCACTAACAACACACCGAAGACTGCAAAGAGAAGACCGATTGGGTAACGAAGATCAATTCCCATAGGCTCAAAAGAAAATGATGTTGAGGATCAGGGTGAGAATCAGTACTCCGATCCCAAGAGGAACGGGGCGCGTATACCAACGGCCACGGGCGGAAGTGTCTTTCTCGGTTAAGCTGTAGACTAGACCGCGTAGCTCGTTATCTGGTCGCGGTTGAGTGAATAAGCTGACCACAATCGTTACGACAAAACAGACCACCCAGGCGTAGATCGCGGTCCAGAAATTCTGCGCCATTTCGCTAGGATAACTGTGCAGAAGCGCTATCCAGGCGCCTTTAACCCCTGGCGTTGCGCCCTCGCTCAGAGTAAGACCCTGGTGCAATGCCGCTGCCAACGTGCCGATCACGAGACCGAAAAATGCTCCGTGTCCAGTGGCTCGCTTCCAAAACATCCCGAGCAAAAACGTGGCGAAAAGCGGGGCGTTAACAAACGCGAAAACCAGTTGGAGCACGTCCATGATATTGTTAAACGCCGCGACGAAATAGGCCACTGCGACAGAAGCGGCGACCCCGAAAACGGTGGCAAACTGAGCCATCCGCAAATAGTGCCGGTCGTCCTCACCTCGCCGGATGTAAGACTGATAGATGTCATACGTCCAAACCGTGTTGAAAGCCGTCACATTCCCCGCCATGCCGGACATGAAACTGGCTAGTAACGCCGTTAATCCAATTCCCAGCATTCCGCTGGGAAAGTAACGGAGCAGCATGTTCGGGATGACCATATTATAGTTCAGGACCGGCTCGCCTTTCTCGTCCTTTACTATTTGCCCGGTCTCCGGGTTGGTCTGCGGCGGGATCAAACTGACTGGGTTTGTGGCGTTGGCCGAAGCAGCCGGAGGACTGCCTTTAGCCGCATCCGGTCCACCCGTGTTAACCGGACTTGTTAAAGCCAGCGCGAGAAGGCCTGGCAGAATCACCAGGAAGGGAAATAGCATCTTTGGAACAGCCGCTATCAGTGGAGTGCGCCGGGCTGAGGCCATCGAATCGGCTGCCATGGCGCGTTGGACAACAAGAAAATCGGTACACCAATAGCCAAACGAAAGGACAAAACCGAGTCCCATTATCAAGCTGAACCATTCGACACCCAGCGGATTATGTTGAGGATTGTCCAGGCCCGCCCACGCATGAAGGTAGGCAGGCTTTAACTTTTCTTTCAGGCCTTCCCAACCTCCAACGTTAATTAGGCCCAATGTAACCAACGGTAAAAAGCCGGCCACAATCAGAAAGAATTGTATAACCTCGTTGTAGATCGCGCTGGTTAGTCCCCCGAGAAAGATATACCCCAACACGATTATCGCCGAGACGATGATGCTGATGTGGAAAACCCAGGTATTGGGTAGCCCGAGCGCTCCGACCAACGAATCGAAGATGTGCAACGTCTGAATGAGCAACGCCATCGCGTACATCGAAATTCCAGACGACATCACTGTCATCACGGCGAAGGTAATCGCGTTGAAGCCGCGCGTCTTTTCGTCGAAACGAAGCGATAGATAATCAGGTACCGATCGAGCCTTGGAGCCGTAATAGAACGGCATCATAAAAATTCCGACGAAAACCATGGCGGGGATTGCGCCCAGCCAATAGAAATGGCTGGTGGCAATTCCATATTTCGCCCCGGAAGCAGCCATTCCGATCACTTCTTGGGCGCCCAGGTTAGCTGATAGGAAGGCGAGTCCGGCTACCCAAGCTGGTATGGATCGTCCAGAGGCCAGAAAATCTGAACTAGTCCTGATGAAACGGCGAAGAATGAAACCAATCGCAAGAACAAAGCCGAAGTAGATCAGAATAACTAGGTAATCGATCCAATGAAGCTCAGTTGATTGGTGCATAGGACCTGGGAATGCAACCGTTGCTTGCCTTGAGCGAAAGAACCATGGTCTGCTTTGGTGGTTATGCTAACGTTCGTAAAAATTCCTTTTTACGGATGTATCAGCCGGATCGTTTTGGACGAAACGGCGAATAGGCGCTAGGGAGCGGACCGTGCTTGCAAGGGCATTAAGCACGCAACTGCTGTCACGTGGAGTTAAAACCGATTCGCAAGGCAGTGACGGAGATGTTGGACTCCATCCCTCGCAAAACGGCAAGCAAGGCAAAGTTAGCGCTGCTATAATGCTGCCAAGTTGTCCCTAGCGGAATTGATCAAGGCTTGACAATCACTGCGGGAGTTGTTGCATGGGTCAGTGCCTGCGCTACGAAGGCGCTTTTGGTCAGGGCCGTAAGGGCGACCATTCTCCCCAATGGACACGCTCGAACAACGTACGATGGCAAGGGTGTCTGCGCGCCTCATTCCCTTCCTGGTCGTCTGTTACTTTGTCGCTTATCTCGACCGGGTGAATGTCAGCTTCGCGGCACTGACAATGAATAAGGATCTCAACCTGTCTGCCTCGGCCTATGGTTTGGGTGCCGGTATCTTTTTTCTGGCCTATGGCGTCTTGGAAGTACCATCCAACCTGCTTCTGGCCCATTTTGGCGCACGACGCTGGATCGCCCGCATCATGTTCACCTGGGGCATCATGTCGGGGGCGATGGCATTCATAGGCAACGAGACTTCGTTCTATGTAGTCCGATTTTTATTGGGCGCCGCAGAAGCCGGTTTTTTCCCTGGAATGATCTTCTACCTGACGCTCTGGTTTCCGGCGGCGTATCGCGGTCGGGTTATCGGCTATTTCATGGCGGCAATCCCGCTTTCCACGGTCGTCGGTGGGCCGGTATCTAGCGCGCTGCTGGGGTTGGATGGAGTTTTCGGTATGCATGGCTGGCAGTGGCTGTTCATCTTGGAAGCCGTGCCGGCGCTCCTGTTGTCGCTCGTTGTGCTGTTCTACCTGACCGACAAGCCCGGGGATGCCGCATGGTTGCGCGACGACGAACGGCGATGGCTGGTTGACCGGTTGGCGGCCGAGGAGCGGCAGCGCATGGCCGCGCGACACTATGAAGTGCTTCAGACTTTACTGAACCCACGGGTGCTGGCGCTTAGCCTGGTCTATTTCGGCGCCGTTGCGGCCAACTATGGATTAAGCTTTTTCCTGCCTCAGATTGTAAAAGCGTTCGGCATGTCTAACCTCCAAACTGGATTCGTCTCTGCTATCCCTTATGTGGTGGGCGTGATCGGCATTGTCTGGTGCGGCCGTCGTTCAGACGCGAAGCTGGAACGGCGTTTCCACACCGGCTTCGCTTTATTCATCGCCGCGGCCGGATTGACTGTGGGCGCATTTCTAAATGATCCAACCGCAAAGATGGTGGCGTTTAGTGTGGCTGGGTTCGGCATCTTTGGCTCTCTGCCGGTATTCTGGACCTTGCCGACTGCGTTCCTGTCCGGAACTGGCGCGGCTGGCGGTATCGCGATCATCAATTCAATTGGTAATCTCGCAGGCTTCGTTGGCCCATCGGTGATGGGCATGATCAAGGACGCGACCGGTAGCTTTACCAACGGTCTGCTGGTGCTGGTTGGAGTCGCCTTTGTCGCATTGATGATTGTGCTTCTGCTCCGCCATGACACGGCATTGGAGCGCGTTCCTGAACTTGGGTCGTCGCGGGAATGAGGCAGGTCCCGAGGAGCGCTTCGCAGCTTCGGACAGGCTCCGCACTATTATCTATTCGTTCTATTACCTATGCCATCGAAATGGTGCCAGCAGTGAATGGCTGCATCTGCGTCATATCCGAAATTCTTCGGCTAACTGTTAGAAAATCGACCCTAATGTGATGTTGCCTGTCAGTAGGCACTGAGCATGAAGATGGGTCGGTCAATCCACGTGTAAATCAACGACTTCGTTCAAGCATTCGTGCCGCAGTCGTTTGAATTCCTGAAACTCTGTCCACGCAATCCTTTTGTAGCTCAATGAATGTCCACAGTTGAATAATCCAGGACAAACTAATATGAAGAAGTTACTTATCGCCCTTGCCGCAGGCCTATTTGCGGTTACATCGTACGCCAACAGTAGCGACGATTTTGTCTTCGAAAACGACACCCACGGTGACGTCATCGCACTGTATGTAAGTCCACACGCTTCCTACCTCTGGGGAAATAACGTGTTGCATCATGCTTTGCGCCAAGGTCAGTACACCCCAGTTTACTGGACGGTTGAGCCGGACTATGATGTCTACGATATCCGGGTGGATTTCACTGACGGCAGCTTCGATTTCACCGAGGGCTACGATTTGTCCACCATCGGCAAAGTGTGGATCACTTATAACGGAGGAAGCGTTCTCAGTCTGCACTGGCGATAACCCGCATTCACGGGAAAGGGAACTTTACAAGAGAGAACCACACATGAAAAGATTGGTTACCCTCCTCGCAGTCACCACGGCACTTTCACTGTTGTACGCCAATCGGACAGATGCCGGGGATATCTACCGCGTACTAAACACTGATACGCTGGTCACCGCACGTCGAGCTGATCTGCTCACGTTCATTTACCTGAACTCATTGCACAATAAAGCTGCAGTGCGAGCACTGTACCGTTCACTCGCGGCTCAAGGACTGCTGGTCAATTTCCAGCCTGGGGCCGTGGTCGAGGTAACCAAATACTATGGTGACGGCACTGCCCAGATCACGGGCAGTGCCCTCATCGGCTATATTGCCACTAACGATTTAACGTTATTTATGGGTGTTCGACCGACGCCCGGTTTTCAAACCGTGCCGGCGACACAACCTGACGCCTCCTTTTAACGCTCCGACTAATGAAAGCGCATGGTTAGAACATCGACTTACAGATTGAGCGAACCTTGCAGGTCTGATCTCATTTATCGGGGTAAGTTAGAGCACTCTATCTCACGCGTGCTGCGACCCGCACACGTCAGATTGTGTATAGAGGGTCTTTCCTAGGCCTTAAGGTACACCGTTAGTAAACAGTAGATTCGGATTCTCGCCATCCCTTGTCAAAAAATGGCGGACAAAGCATGATAGAAATACTCGAATTCCTAGCGAAAGTTGCAGGACACAACCCGTTTTGTTTGCTGGTCATTGTAATCCTCGCGGTGGTGCTCGTCTTGGGCAAAGCCTTGCTTCATGTTCTGGAGGCAACACCTCCGTTTGTACGCATCGTGATTCTAGTAATCATCGTTGCGGGGTTTGTCGGTTTTCTCATTCTGCAGGGCTCGATTGTGAACGGCGGTTTTCACGTACTCACTGGATCGGAGTAGGTCAGCGGATGAAAAGAGGAGGCCCATTGAAATGCCGGAACGCATTGAATTTGCCGCCGATGGCGATAGCAGAGATGGCCCGTGGTGACAATGGCCTTGCGAAGAAGCGGGAACTCCGCCCGCGGTAGGCCACGCCACCTGCCGAAGAGTGTCCGCGAAGCACCAGTCGCGCTAAAGAGTGGCGTTCCTGCCTATCAAGTTGAAGACGAAGCAGAGAGAATCACTTCGCACTCTCCCCCCGCAGCGGTTTCTCTTCCATCAAAAGAAGAAACACGTTAGTGATCACCAGCCCTATTCCGGCGGCTAAGAAAATCGTGGCAAAAGCGGCGCTACCCTTTGGACCGAGATCGCTGAGCCCCTTGGCCGCCTGGCCATTTTGAGCAAACCCGTAACTGAGAAAAACAGTGCCGAGAATTGACACACCCATGGCGCCACCGAGGGCGCGCAGAAAAGTGGCTGCGCCGGTCGCCACACCGAGGTGACTAGGGTCTACTGCGTTTTGCACACAAACGATCACTAAAGGAAATGAAGTCCCGACTCCGACGCCGATCACCATTAGGACCGCTTCCAGGCCGAGATACGATAATGTGCTGGCCCAAACTGCTAGCGCGAAAAGGGCAATCGCCGCGATGGTTACTCCTATCAAGGCTACCCGTTTGTAGTGTTTTAATCGGGTTGTCATCCATCCAGAGAACGCGGCCCCGCATACCATACTAAGCATCAGCGGGACCAAGCTCATACCGGCGCTACTGGGGTCCAGGTGGCGAACCCCCTGTAAATAAAGCGGAATGTACACACCGAGACCCAGGTTCACCCCCATCGAAAAGAAGTTCGAAATGGTTGCCGTTGCTACGACTGGATTCTTCAACACCTCAATTGGAAGAATCGGCTCTTCACAATGATAAATCCGGAGCCCGAATAGTCCCCAAAATACCAGCGAAACGAACGTTAAGCCGAGAATTTGGAACGATATCCACCCGTACCGCGAACCACCCCAAGTCAGCACGAGCATCAAAGAAGTTGTTGCCAGGATCACCAGACTCGCACCGATCAAGTCCAGTCGGTGGTCGTTGCGGACAGGCGGCAACTTTTTTAGCGGATTGTTCAAAACCGCGATGGCTACCGCCGCTAATGGTAAGTTAATCCAGAAGATCATTGACCAATGGAACTTGTGCGCGAGGAAACCACCCACAACCGGTCCCGCTAAACTAGCGATGCCCCACATCCCCGAAATGTATCCTTGGTATTGCCCTCGTTCCCGAGGAGGAACCACATCGCCAATCACGGTCATCGCTAGAGCACCCAAACCACCACCACCGATCCCTTGAATTGCTCGACCGATGATGAGCATCAACATCGATGGAGCCAAAGCCGAGATGACCGATCCTGCGACGAAAATTCCAATTGCTCCGAAGATAACCGGTCGCCGTCCTCTGATATCTGCCAGCTTTCCGTAGAGTGGCGTCACTGCCGTTGCCGTGAGGAGATAAGCGGTGACGATCCAGGAAAGATATTCCGTGTTGCCTAAAGCGGAGCCAATGGTGGGTAACGCGGGCGCGACGATCGTTTGATCAAGCGCCGCCAGGAACATCGCGAGGAGGACACCGACGATGATCTCTGTTCGTGCGGCCGGATCGATGGTTTGGCTTGGGCGCGGCTGGGTGCGTTCGGTTTGTAGTTCGCGGTTCATGCCTGGCGGTTCCCTGTTCGCAGTTTACGGTTCTCGACAAAACCGCGTTCTCCAGTATTTATATCGTTTCGGCCGGGTGTGCACTTCCTGCTTACAAGCGTCAATTGACCGATTCGTCTACTTTTTTTTGAGGCCGATGCGGTTGGCCCGTGGAGCGCTGCCTCGCTTGCGAGGCCGATGCGGTCGGCACCCTGGAGGGGAGCCGCTTTTACCCAAACCCGGTTTGCACGCACATTCTTGAAACCCCGCGTTTACTAGGTGGGCGTGTGAGAGCAGGCGGCTCCCGCGAACGTTTCGTGACGCTGCCATGACCCATCGCGATTTCGTTTTATTTCCGAAGAACGCGATAAGGCCAAACCGCATCGTGAGAGGTTTCCGGGAGCCGCCTGTCTACCCGAACCCTTTCGGTGGCTAGACAACGGCTCAGAAATACAATGGTTGTTGGCGCGATCAGCTCAGGTTACGGGAAACAGTTAAAAGCGGCTCCCCTCCATCGGGTCGCGAACCGCATGGGCCTGGCTCCGCGCCTTCACATTCAGAACGAAAACATCACCCGCGTATCCACATACGGCGCATTGTCCACCTTCAGATTCTCGTGAATACGATAGTAATCGAAGTCTCGACCCAGCGTTTCTCCCGCTTCCGCCTGCACGGCGGCAAACGGCAGAAGTTTCAACCGTAAACCTCTTCCAAGTGCCACTCGCTATCGCTCTCGCCGCGCCGCCGCGTCGGTGCTTTTCACCAACAATCGACCGGCGAGACCGCTCCGCGCCAATCTGGCAATGGTGCTGGCAAGCTGGTCAGGGATCTCATCATGTTCGATCTGTCTCGTAATCATGCGGAAAGTTGAATAGCCGTACATGAGATCCATTAGCAGCTTGATATCTGTGTCCGGCGGAATTTCTCCGCGATCGATTGCCGCTTGAAACACGAGTGCGGTAAAAGCCTGACGTCTCGGAATAAAGACCTCGCGTAAGTACTGGGCCCCTTCCTCTTCGAGGATCATTTCGGATAGAATTAGTCGATACATCGAGCCCATCGACTCAGTTCGCCAGAATCGCCAAACTTGTCGGATCATAGCTGCTAGATCTTTTGCCAGATCCTTTCCTTC